>PMWW01000172.1 GCA_003165795.1 Acidobacteriaceae bacterium | reverse complement strand
TCGAGAGAGCTTTGTCCTTTACTCGGGGGGCGGATGAAAGTAACATTTCTGCCCTGATTCGAGCTTAACAAGGAAATTCCGAATGGGGCCGCTTGAAATAGTCAAATTGGATCGCCTCATGCAACGTTCAAGCGGAAGGTCCCAGGTCGTTATCGGCTTGATTGACGGTCCGGTAGCCATGGATCATCCAGATCTTTCAGTAGCTCACATCCGCGAGTTCCCCGGACAGCACGGCGCATCGTGCTCGCTTGCCAGCAGTGTCGCCTGCCTGCACGGGACGTTTGTGGCGGGCATGCTTTGTGCAAGACGAGGATCTTCAGCACCGGCCATCTGTCCTGACTGCACTCTTCTGGTGCGACCGATTTTTACGGAGACTCCCACGGCAGATGCGCAGATGCCAAGCGCCACTCCGGAAGAACTTGCGACCGCCATTACCGACGTAATTGGCGCGGGCGCGAATGTCATTAACTTAAGTGCCGCGCTCGCACAGCCATCGTCGCGAGGAGAACGCCAGTTGGAGCAGGCACTGGATTACGCCGCCCAGCGAGGAGTACTGGTAGTCGCGGCGGCTGGCAACCAGGGCACCGTGGGCAGTTCTGCCATCACCCGTCATCCCTGGGTGATCCCGGTTGTTGCTTGCGATCTCCAGGGCAGGCCTACGGCGGAGTCGAACCTCGGAAGCTCGATTGGCCGGTGGGGACTTGCCGCGCCGGGACAAGGCATCGTCAGCCTCGGGGCAGGTGGCAAGCCTCAAACCTCCTCGGGTACTAGCGCCGCGGCGCCCTTCGTGACCGGCGCCATCGCGCTGCTGTGGTCGGAGTTTCCCGGCGCCACCGCAGCCCAGATCAAGGTAGCGCTCGTGCAAGCCGGCAGGCCGCCACGCCGCACCATCGCGCCGCCCTTGCTCGATGCCTGGGCGGCGTATGAAGCCATGAGCAGGAACTAGGAAGGAAGCAGCATGACCAAGCAACGCGAGTCGCAACCTGAGAAGGATGATCGGCCGGTCCATCGCGTGCGGCTGCCGGGATTTCTAATCGAGGAAGAAGTCGGCCTCGGAGACGTGATCAAAAAAACGACCTATGCCATGGGAATCAACCCTTGCGGCGGCTGCGAGAAGCGCGCTGCGGCCCTGAACCGCTGGATGACCTTCTCGCGATGATATTGCCAACACGAACTGGTTTGTAAGGAGGACCACGATGGAGCAAGCCCACACCGAAGTTCAAGACCAAACCCTAAACCCATCCGCCGTTAGGGATGACCAGCCCGCCCCGGTTGCAGCTTCCGTCCAGCCGGCTGCCCAGACCGTTACTCCGCAAGCCTGCTCGACCTGCGGCACCGCGCCGGCCGCCAACGGTGGGCCCGCCCCTTTACCTTCGTGGATCTACGCCATAGGAAACATTGAGGTGCGCTTCCCGTCCGTTTCTGTCGAGAAGGAGCTCGCCCAGGCCACCGGCCGCGACAAGACTTCGGGGCTCACTGATCGGCAGACGCTGCACGCCGTGCTGTCCAAGCCTGAGAACCGTTACCTCTTACGCCAGCTCTGCTTTGTCATGACGGTGGAAGGCCTGGAGACCTACCTACTGCGGCCCCTCGACCCGGCCGATCTCGGCCTGTTGGTGGAAGCCATCCGTCCCAACCCCAGCCCCATGGACTTGGACGTCGTGATCGGCATGAAGGGCCCCATCGCTCCGCCGCAGATGTGCAACGGCTTGATGGTCCCCATCGTGGTCTTCGACCAGATTTATTCCTTCGACCGCGAAGCACTGATTAAGGCGATTCCCAAGCCAGAGAAGACTTCCGCCAAGGACTTTGCTCCTGCGGCCGAGGAGCTGTTCGACCGCATCATGCAGATGACGGACAACGCCGGAGCTACCGACGAGCATCGCGCCCTGAACTATCTCGCCGTCCGTCACCCCGGCATCTACGCCAAGGCCGCCGAGTACTTTGCGCAGAACTGTTCGCTCACCGGAGTGAACGTGCTGCCGTCCGCACTCAGCGGCGTGCGTAAAGTGTTGGACGTGATCTTTACCTACACCAACCGCAACACGGACGTGGACGACCAGTGCTTTGTGCGGGTTGACGTGACCGACGAGTTCCCGTTCCTGATAACCAAGCTGTCACCGTACTACGGCCGATGAAACGCACGGAATTGCATAATTCCAGAACAACATGTTTGAAATCTTCTCGAAGGTTGGCTGATAAATGACCAAGGAGGTCAAAATGCGTATACCTGAATTTACCGCAGAAGCATCACTCCGCAACTCCCGGGGACAATACCAAGCGCAGGTTTCCGTAGGTTCCGTCACTCCTGGCTCGGTCCAGGCTCAACACTTAGGGCCCGGGTGCTGGTGCACAGAGTGGGATTGGCCGTTGGTCGGCCCCGCGGGCCATAGAGAGCCAGTTAAAACTTGCCTTCAGTGGTTCTGTCCTCCCAAACCCCCGCCAATCTTCTACGGCGACGGCGGGCCCACGTAACCACTTGGTGCGAACAGCAAGAATTGTTGGGTGACGAAGGGGCGGGTCGAAGTGACCGACAAGTTCCCGTTCCTGGTGACCAAGCTGTCGCCGTATTACGATCGTTGATTTCAAAACTTTGTGAGTTTGCCTCGGCTTTGCTGTTGGTTCCCGTTGCTGGTTACGAGGATGTGACTCAGTTAGAAATGGTGAAATCTCAATCCTGGAAGGAGGAACCCAAAATGCAGTTGCCTGGATTTACTGCGGAACTCGTGCTTGGAGACCGCGGACGATCGCACTTCGCGAGCGTAGGCCAGCCAAGATCAGCTCAAGAAGAAATTACGCCCCAACTTTATATTAGCCCGTGGGCTCCGGGCCAGGGCGGTGGCGCTGGCGGCGGCGGTGGACCGGGTGTGTGCGCGTACCCGATTTGTCTTCGTTGGAGGCGCGGACCATGGGGTCCGATATGCGTCGACACCGTAATTCACTACGCGCCATGTACGTAGTCAAGGCAACGGCCGTCCCAATCTGCTGCGAACCGGACGGGCTGGCGCAGAGCGGCAACTCTGCGCTCGTCTGCATTGCGCGCTGCCTGAGTCTGCTGGAGACCAAGTTGGTAAGGGTGGCGGCATTAGGCTGGCTGGCGAATATTCTCGGCGGGCTGCGGACTCCGGCACTGCGTGGCGAATTTCTCGTGCGCGTCGGCGTGACCGAGGAGTTTCCTTTCATGGTCACGAAGTCGCCGCCGTATTACGGCCGTTTGACGATAAGCAGTAAGAGGTAAAAGGAGTTCATTCCAATGTGTTTACCCGAGTTTACGGCTGAGGCTTCCCTGGGCAAGACTAGTGAACGCCACGTTCTCACCTCGGAGCATACGGCTGGAGCACCAACCAGGTCCCTGCAGCCGCAACTTCACACTCGATTCGTTCGGCCTGAGTGCACCTTAGCTTTGATTGACTGTTTCCTGTTTAACCAATGCTACTACTATAACCAATACTGCCTGCCCGCCCCCACGCCCCCGGGGTCAGGTGGTGGGGGAGGAAACGGCGGCGCCGGGCCGTCCCCCGGCCCCGGGTCATCGAAGCAAGCGGCGGGGATATGAGCCGCGCATGCAGGCAGGGTAACGGTTAACTACGGTGGGTATTTCTCACATTGGGCGGGCTCGCGCAAAGCTGGCCCAGACCCTTCGGAACTGCGGACTCCGGTGCTGAGTCGCGAAGTTCTTCGTGCGCGTGATCGTAGGCGAAGGGTTTCTGTTCTTGGTCACGAAGTTGTCGCCGTATTTACGACCGCTGAACATAAGCACGAATAGGAGATACCAGATGAGCCGGGTGCGCCACCCTTTCGCCCGCCTGTGGCGAAAAGGGTGGAAGCAGACGAGTGGATGTGACCGATAAGTTCCCGTTCCTGGCGACCAAGCTGTGGGCGTAAACTGCCGGTGAGGCAGAACTGATGTGCAGGAGAAAGACATGAAACTACCAGGATTTACCGCCGAGGCGGCGATCTATAGAGCCATGAGTAACTACCGTCCGAGTGGGCTGACGCATAAAAGTTCTGCCGTTGGGGGCAGCATAATCTTGGCGGGAACCTGCACGTGTACCGATCCAAGCTGCACCTGGACATGCCCTGCGCCGCAGCCGCCGAATCCCTGTACTCGGTGTGAACCCCTGAGCGGCTGCGCAAAGCTTGAGTGCCTTTGCATATGCGAGGGTGGAATTCCGGTGCATGTTGACAGTCCAACGCGCTGTGGATGGGTCTGTACCTAACCGCCGTGTGCCCCAGGCGTTCGCCGGCACTTGCCGAGGACCTGGAGCAAGCGAGTGAACATGACCGACGAGTTTCCGTTCCTGGTGACCAAGAACAGTCCGTTACTACGGACATAAGCGTGCTGCCAGCACTGGGAAAACGGTAGTTCTTGGCAAATAATATATCGCGTAACGATATAACGATACTGTATGAGGTTGGCCTTGGAACCAAAGAGGGGGAGAGCTGGCGCGACGCCATGGCTCAAGCACGGGATCTTGGCTTCTGCACTCCTGCGGGGCCCGTTCGCTCAGTTCTTCATGGTCCGGATGGTTCCCAGACCGAGCAAATTGTCGTCGCTGGTGACAAGGGTCAGATCCATGACCTGAGCCGTAGCGGCGAGAAACCGGTCAGCCGGGTCGCGGCGCTAGCCAGCTCTTCTGAGAGTTTCAATGCGACGCCGCGGCCCAGTTTGCGAAACCCGGGCCCAGCACAGCATCACGGTTCATTGAAAGGGTGTTCAATTCTTATTTTAGGACCAGCAGGCAGCACAGGACTGGCCTCCAGCCTCGCCCCTGAGGTCGCCATTTCTTCCTATCGCAGAGAGAATCAGAGGGTTACTATTCTGGTAATCGATTGCGGCAGGACTAATCCGCTCGGTGACAACAGCCAACGAGGCCATAGGTGGCAATCATGAGTTCGTTCGAAGACACAGTGCGAGAGGTAAGGGAGTGGTTTGCGGGCCCGCGGTTCAAGGGCATTATTCGTCTGTATTCACCTCGTCAAGTAGTGGAACAGAGAGGCACGATTGCCGCCGACTACCCGGTGGCGCGCGCCGCCGCCGAGGGCTTTTATACTCGGCTGAGAGAGCTGTTTGCTGTGGGCAAATCGATCACGACCTTCGGTCCCTACTCACCCGGACAGGCCGTGACTATCAAACGTCTTGGAATCGAGGGGATCTACCTGGGTGGTTGGGCGACTTCCGCCAAGGGAAGCATCACCGAAGATCCGGGCGCTGACCTCGCCAGCTACCCGCTGAGTCAGGTTCCCGACGAGGCTGCGTCGATCGTTCGCGCCCTGTTGACCGCCGACAAGAACCAGCTGTTCTTTCGTTCCCGCATGAAACCGGAACAACTGGCGACCGCTCCCGAAATCGATTATCGGCCCTTCATTATTGCGGATGCCGATACCGGTCACGGAGGAGACGCTCACGTCAGGAACCTGATCCGCCGATTCGTGGAGGTCGGTGTGCCGGGTTACCACATCGAGGACCAGAAGCCAGGCGTTAAGAAGTGCGGCCACCAGGGCGGCAAGGTCCTGGTGTCGGAGAACGACCAGATCCAGCGCCTCAATGCCGCGCGTTTTCAACTGGACGTTATGAGTGTGCCCGGAATCATCGTGGCGCGCACCGACGCCGAAGCAGCCAGCCTGCTGGATGGATGTGCGGACGAGCGTGACCAGCCGTTCATCCTCGGCGTCACCAACCTGGAGGTGCCGAGTTACAAAGCCGTATTCCTCGCTCTCCAGAGAAAGTTCTATGAGGCCGGAGTCGATGAGGTAAGGGGCCACATGATGTTTGCCATGCCGGACGCCGAATACGCCGACGCCTCTGCATGGCTCGAAACCACCGGACTGCTGCCGTTGATTGAGGAGAACGCCCAAGCGTACAAGAAGAGCCCCGATGGGCTGGTGGATACCATGCTCGACAAGGTCATCCCGCTTTTTCTGGATGCATGGCAGGAAGCGGCAGTGCTTATGACCTACCGGCAGATGGTTGCTGATGTGATGGAGTTTCGTGTCGGCGAAGGTGAGTCGTTTGAATTGAGCATTGACGAGTGGCTTGCTTTCTCCAAGCGAGCCTCGTGGTATGCCGCCCGCGAAAAAGCCAGCTCGATGGCGATCGACGAACCCTGGAACTGCGAGCTCGCCAAAACGCCCGAGGGTTACTACCAGGTCCAGGGAGGTTTGGATTACGCCATCGCCAAGTCGCTCGCCGTCGCCCCGTTCGCGGACATTTTGTGGATGGAAACCGCCACCGCAAATCTTGCGGATGCCAAAGCGTTCGCCGACGCCATTCACGCTGAATTTCCCGACAAGATGCTGGCCTATAACTTGTCACCTTCGTTCAGTTGGGACACCACCGGCATGACGGATGCGCAGATGAAGCACTTCCCCGAAGAACTGGGCAAGCTGGGCTACGTATTCAACTTCATTACCTATGGCGGACACCAGATCGATGGCCTCGCCGCCGAGGATTTCGCTACCGCGTTGCGGCAGGACGGGATGTTGTCGCTGGCCCGTTTGCAGAGGAAATTCAGACTGCTCGAATCGCCCTACCGGACCCCGCAGACCCTGGTCGGCGGACCGCGTTTGGATGCCGCGCTGTTGGCCTCCTCCGGGCGCACCGCGACCACCAAGGCCATGGGCAAGGGATCGACCCAGCACCAGCACCTGGTGCAGACCGAATTTCCTCCCAAGGTGCTCGAGGATTGGCTGCAAATTTGGGCGGAGCAAAACGGTTTACCGCCGGTGTTCCGGGTGCAGTTGCGTCCCGTCGCCGCCGGTTCGGACTTCCTGGAACTCAGCTTGTGGAACGATGGGAAGGAACGGGTGGGCAACATCATCTTCGCTGACGTTCACGATCGACATGGTCATAAGCTCCTTTCGGTTCGTGATATGAACACCTTCGATCCTTCCCTGCGAAAGAAACGACTGATGACTCTGGCCCACCTCTTCCTGCTCCACCGCTACAAGGCGGGATTGGTCCATTATTTGAGTCCGACCGAGGACAACCAGCACCAGGCCTTGAAGATGCAGAGACTACGGATCTTCGGCAACGTCAATACCGAGGCCGGACTCATCATTGTAGCCAGCATTGACGCAGGCCGAATCGCTGAGTTGCTCAACCCGGATCGCATTGCTTTGCGCAAACTAATCAACAAGACAGAGTAGAAGCTGGTTCAGCATAGGTATGGCCGAGGCTCATTTAGCGAGTGCGGCTGGGTTGGAACTAGCTCATTCGCTACCTCAAATTTTGCAGTCCAGACCTCAGTGTGCATCTGGCAGCCAAGTAGGCACCTTCGGGAGGCAGGCCGACTGGCATCTTGATCGTTCGCATACGTGCGTCCAGGAAAAGAAGCTTAGCAACTCGGTGTTCCGGCATTGTTCGGGTATGATCTGGACTAGCTTTAGGATGGAAATGCCTACCCAAATGCAATCCAAGGCCGCTCGCTTGCAGTGGGCGTCCAGGGGCAAAGACGTCATTGCCAGAGCGCATCCGCTCGACGTGCTTATCGCGTTGCTATCCCGGCGCTCGAAGATGTTCTCGCGAGGCTGGGGAGACGAGGAGTTCCTGGCCAGTCTTTGGGGGACAGTCTCCAACGCCGATCCGCCCCGCTCCATTGCGGTCAACTGGAACTTCACGAGTCAGCATGGCCGGAACGGACGACGCGACGGCACGTTTGCCTCGCCACTCGTTTCACTCCCCAGTGAGAGCAACACGGTGCATGTGCGCGCGTGGTCGCGCGAAGGTAATCGGAACGCCTGTGTGGTGCTGGCCGGCTCCCACGACGAAGGCTACTGGGTGCGTGAACGCGTTTTTGGGTCCCTCGTCGCGCGCGGCCTTGACCTCTATCTGCTGGAGAACCCTTTCTATGGACGACGCCGCACCGCGGGCGGACTGTCTTTTATCACGGTCAGCGATCAGGCGTTGATGGCACTCGGCATTGTGCTGGAAGGGCGTGCGCTGCTGGTGCACTTACTCAGTCAGTACGAAAGACTCGCAGTTGCCGGCTACAGCATGGGAGGACACATGGCGGCCATTACGGCGGCAGTTTCGCCGTTTCCGGTGGCCTGTGCGGCGCTGGCCACGGGCGCCTCAGCCAGCAGCATCTACACCCGCGGACTGATGTCGTGGGGCGTAGATTTCGACAGCTTGGGCGACGGCCCGTCGCAACGCGGGGCGGCGCAGGACCGCCTCCACCGCTTTTTCGATGCTGCCGATATCACCCATTACGGCGCGCCGCTGCGAACCGACGCTGCCGTTATCAGCGGCTGCACTCGTGATGGCTATGTCCTACGCAGTGAGACAGAGCGTTTGCATCGGCACTGGCCCGGAAGCACCTTGCGCTGGCTTCCTGCCGGACACTTCTCTGCTTTGATTACCAGCCGGCGCGCGCTGTGCGACTGCGTGACCGACGCGATCGAAAAGCTATGAGGATTGCGCCGCTTCAGCGCTAGTTCAGAATGTCTTCATGTACTCGATAAGCGCTCGCTTGTCGCCATCTGGCAGCTGCGTCCCGAAGTAGTGACCTCGGTCTTCCACAAAGTCCGGACACTTGCTGATCTTCAGCAGGTCAGGAACGAGATTCCCTAGCACCGCTTGCGCCGCGCCGGAATCCAGATGTTTCAACTTTATCTGGATGAGATCGGCTTGCATCTTGGCAATGAGCTTCACGCGGTCGACTGCTTTGTCTTTGTCCGATAGATCGAGGTCGGCGTTAGCGAGCAGGTCGATCGGCGTACCGGCAGGAATCGGGCCGATGTTCAGGAAGCCGGCTTCGGTCAGCGACTGCAGCTCGGCGGGCAGGTAAGACGCGGGAATCTGGATATAACTTTCGGCGGTCGTTCTCGGGATCGAAGCAGGACCGAGACGCTGCTCTGGCCACAGCAATTTCTGCGTGGCATCGTCGAAGGCTTTCATCCGGGCTGCGACGGAAGGATCGCCGGTGTAGGTCCCAAGCGCATTATTGTGCAAGAATGGCGCGGTCGCCCAGATCCCAATCAGCGACGGCACGCGGTAGTAGCCCGGACCGCCGCCCGGTGCGTGGAACTTTTGAGTTGACTGGTTGAATGGATCTTGCACCTCGATGTCGCCAGCCGAGGGCAACGTTTTGTACGTTTCCGACGAGGAGTTATCCCAGACATGCCCTCGTACGGCATTGGTGGCCAGCGCTCGCGCCGCATTCGTTTGGATTACATCGACTGGAATGCGCTCCTCGGTCGACAGGAAATTGTTTTCCAGGAAGTCTGGTTTCTGAACTTCGCTGCGCATCCACTCGACATACTGCTGTTGGGTGGAGGGGAGATCGACTGGCGGCTGTTTGCTAGAGTGGCACTTAGCGCAATTCTCCGCGAAAACGATCTTGCCCCTCTGCAGTAAACTCTCGTCTTTCGTGAGGTACGCCTTTCCACCGGGAGCATCCGCCAGCTTCGGTCCCTGCATTTTCATGAGGAACTTGGCGAGGTTGGGAACCCGTTCTGCCGTGGCCTGCCAGTACACAGAGTTCTTCTGCGCCCTGGCGATCTCGAATGGATGTTGCGGCATTCCGCCAACCAGCGCGTTGTGATCGCGCAGCCATTCCTGGCTGTACTCGCCGATGCTCACGTACACCCTGCTCAGCGCGCCGATTAGTCCTACAGAGTCGGCGCCGTCTTTCAGGACGTGCGGCACAGCCATTCGCTTTTGTTCGCCAGGAAAGTTCAGCGCGCCGCCGGCAATACCTTCTTCATGCGCAACCGTCATACGCGCGGGAAGAGCAACGATAGGGTTCATGTTGCTTGGATTGTTCAGATTGTCGGTGGCGATGAATGATGTATCCACGGTGCCCGCGGCCCAGGAGTGAAATAGTTGAAAGGCATAGCTATCGGCAGCGGCGCCGTTGCCGAAGATGCGACTGGCGTTGAAGTACTGGTTCCCGATCGTGGATGACAAGTTCGCCCACTGCGGCTTTTCGGGATCATCCGGCGGCTTCACCGGATTGAAAGAAACATGACAGAAGCCGCATGCCATGCCGACGACATAAGGCCGCACCAGATTCGGATCGTCGTAGTAATTGGGATCGGTGTAGTAGCGCTGAGGGTTCCACTGCCGACGAGCCGCGTCATCAAACTTCGGATTGGGATAGACGCGCAGTCCGACGATGCCTGACGGTTTTCCATAAACTGCCGCGTCGACTCCGTCTTCCTGCGCGCCCGTGTCGAGCCACAACCCGTACTCGTCAGCTTGAGTGGCCTGTGCGAATCCTGGCTGATTGACCAGCCCCATATCTTTGAAGCGCGAATTTCGCAGGCGGGAGTCGATGGTCTTCAGCAGGTCGGCGGTACCGAGCCCGTGCTGCGCCATGCGGTCCCAGAATGTCTGATCGCCGGCGGTCCACAGCAGCCAGGTGTTTCTGCCCTGGCGTTCGTCATCGTCCAGTGCGACTCCACCATCCATCAGGTCGAAGGCGTGGGAAGTGGTTTGCGGAAAGTCGGCGACAGTTTTGCCCGCGGCCTTGGCGTCGTCAGGTACAGGGGAGTTGAGGGAGTGATAAAAGAGGGACAGTGCGATGGCAATGCCCACAACGAGCAGAACGCCGAGCCATACAACCACTTTTCCCATGGCATTTCCATAATGGCTGGTTGCGGACGGCCTGAAGGCCGTCCCCTTCACCAAATCGGAGCCGGCTAGAACGTCTTGATGTATTCGATCAGCGCGTGCTTGTCGTCATCGCTGAGCGGTGGCTCTTCCTTGAAGTAGCTGGTGCCGAAGTAGTGGCCGCGATTAACCACGAAGTCGGGACACTTGCTGACCTCAAGCAAAGGATCGACCAGATTGGCGAATACTTTTTTCGCTTCTTCGTCGTTCGCACCTGGCGGCAAACTCTCGAGGTCTTTTTTCATCTTGAGCAGCAGGGCCACAACTTTTTCCTGGTGCTTCACCTTATCCTCCACGCCGGCGGTTTCGCCGAGAAGATCGATGTTGGCCAGCAGGTCGACCGGCGTGTCCGCGGGAATCGGGCCGATCACGAGGCCATCGTCTCCAAAGATCCAGGGGAAGAACCGTTGCCCGAAACCCTGCAGAGGCTTGAGCAAATCCGGCAGATAGCCAGATGGAACGCGAAGATAACTGGTCTTGGTGGTGCGGTCAATGGTGCCCGGAACCTTGTCGCCCAGTATCTTGTCCGGGTCGCGCTTCTCCGGCCAAAGCATTTTATCGATGGAGTCGTTGAAAGAATCTATACGCGCGTCAACCGACGGACTGCTGTTGAATTTCCCCACGCTATTGTTTTGCAGAAAGGGAGCGGTGGACCACGCGCTGATCAACGATGCTGGACGGGTGTAGCCGCGGCCACCTGCAGGCATTTGATAGGTGCGCGCTTCGCCCGTCACCGGGTGATACCAAGTGACCGTTCCCACCGACGGAAGCTCTTTGTAAGTGTGCGACGAGAAGTTGTCCCAGATGTTATCGGCGATGGCATTGGTGGCCAACGGACTGCACGCGTTGGTCTGCAGCAGCGTGACCGGAACGCGCATGTCGGTGGAAAGATAATTTCCATCGAGGAAGTCTGGCTGCTGAACGATGGCGCGCATCTTTGCTTTGAAGTCGTCGGTCTTCGTCCACGCCCAATACTGGTTCCAACAGTTCAAGTAGTCTTTGCCCGAGCAACCTACGCCCGCGTCCATGCCGGGAGCGCCTTCGGGAATCTTGCTGGAATGGC
This sequence comes from Acidobacteriaceae bacterium, assembly GCA_003165795.1. Classification (GTDB taxonomy): domain Bacteria; phylum Acidobacteriota; class Terriglobia; order Terriglobales; family Acidobacteriaceae; genus Bog-257. Next base: position 28,375 of record PMWW01000172.1, on the reverse strand, counting down.
AGCGCGCGCAGCGCTCGGCGAAGACGATCTTGCCGCGCTCCAGCTTGGCCTTGTCCTTGGTGAGGTAAGCATCGCCGCCGGGCGCATCCTTCAGCAAGTGCGGCGCGGTGCTCTTCAGGAAGAAGAGCGCCATGTCGGGCGTCTGGGCTTGGGTCGCTTCCCAATAGGCCGAATTTTTATTCGCAACAGCGATCTCGATTGGCGTGATTGGCTCTCCGCCAACCAGGGCGCGGAAGTGCAGCAGCCACTCTTCACTGAACAGACCAATATTCAAATAGACGCGGTTGAGCGCTCCCAGAGCTCCCACAGAGTCAGACCCGTCTTTCAGGATACGAGCGGTGTATACCGTGCCGGGCGGTTGAAAGAACGCCATCAGCGGCCCTTCGTGGACATACTGGTTGAACTGCTTGTTATTGAGTTCGCCTCCAGCCAGCGTTTCCTTACCCCAGCGTTTCGACACATCCAGTCGCGGAAGCAATCCGTACACCGCATTCATAGTGCGCGGGTTGTTGATGTTGTCGCTCGAGACCAGCGAAGTGTCGAGCGTTCCCGGCCGCGAGGTGTGGAAGAGTTGAACGGGGAAGCTGGTGGGGTCTGACTCCCAAGCAAAGATGCGATCGATCCAGAAGTATTGCGCCCCGACGTTGGAGCTCAGGTTCTCCCACTTGGGATTTTCCGGATCGGCGGGAGGCTTGATGGGACTGGGCCCAACGTGGCAGAAGGCGCACGACATGGCGACGCGATACGGACGAACCAGGTTCTTGTCGTTGTAATAGCTGGGATCGTCATAATAGCGTTTCGGGTCCCACTTCTTGGCAGCCGCCTCGTCGAAGGCCGGATTGGGGAACAATCGGAGTCCTACGATGCCGGTGGCATAACCGTAGTAGGAGCCGACTGGAATGTTCTGGCCGCGCGCCCCGATCTTCACTCCCGGATACTTACTCTCATTCTCGAAGGGATCGGGAGGGCAACTGGGATCGCGCGTGTCGAGCCACAGACCATAACGATTGGGATCGGGACCGGTCGGCTGCTTGAAGCAGGGCTCATTCACCAATCCGAGATATTCCCAGCGCTTATCGCGGTTGGCCTTCAATCCGGGGCGAGACGAAATCGTCTTCAGCAGGTCAAACGTGCCGACGCTGGTGACCGTCATTACATCCCAAAGGCGATCATTGCCACCCGTCCAAACCAGCCACATGTTGCGGCCCTTGATCTCGTCGGGAGATAACGAGAGTATGCCGTGCGCGTCCTGGTCCATGTCGTGGAAGTAGTCCTCATCGGCGGCGGGAAACGACGATGCGGGACGTCCGGCGAGCCGCGCTTCATCTTGCACTTCGCCGGCTTTAGGACTCTTGCTGCAGCCCACCAGCGATAGAACAACTATCAGCCCACAGCACCAAAACCACAGACATCTTGACCGAGTCATGAGGTAGCGCTCCTTACCGAAGTTGGGATGACGTCGTTTTGCCGGGGCGGTTCGAGGGCCGCGTCAAACTAAACAGCAACGGCAAAAACAGGAGTCATCTTTCGCTCCTGCGACAAAGAGTGGCGACGGAAATAGTAGCCGAGTCTCGCCCCGAATACAGTTACTTTCGTTGGTGAGCACTATAACGAAAGCACAACGGAACGGCCATAGCATATTAGTGGTGACGAAGTCTTCGCGAAAGACTCGGACGACTTGGCCTGAAGCCGCGGACAAGGACCTTTTCCGCTGCCTGCTAAAGCCGCGCCCTGATACAAATCGCATCTTCATTCGATTTATGAGACGGCTTATAGTTAAGAACCGTACTCGAGTTTCGCGTAAGCTGTGAGTCGTTAAAGCGCAAGGGAGAGTGTTCGATGGGACCCGAAACTGCCGCGCCGGCCGATTACGAATACATCGTCGTTGGTTCAGGCGCGGGCGGAGGAACGGTTGCCGCCCGTCTGGCCGAAGCCGGACACACCGTCATACTTCTGGAAGCCGGCGGCGATCCCCGGCAACTGCACGGCGGCGAGCCTGGCGCACCCGCGGTCAATCGTCTTCCTTACGACTACGATGTCCCGGTCTTTCACCCCTTCGCCAGCGAGAACGAAGCGCTGAAGTGGGACTTCTTCGTTCGCCATTATCGCGACGAGCGAGTGCAGCAGAACGATCCGAAGTATGTAGCCGACTTTGAAGGTAAACGCGTCGACGGAATTCTCTATCCACGCGCGGGGACGCTCGGCGGATGCACCGCTCACAACGCCATGATCCTGGTGTATCCCCACGACGCGGACTGGGACAACATCGCCGCCCTCACCGGAGATGCTTCGTGGAGCGCGGACAACATGCGCACATACTTCCAGCGCATAGAGAATTGTCACTACCGCCTTCCCTACCGCTGGCTCTCGTGGTTAGGGATCAATCCAACGCGGCATGGTTTCGGCGGCTGGTTGCACACCGAGAAGGCCATTCCCATGATGCCCATCAGCAATTACCAATTGTTCGAGGTGATTGCCGATTCAGCCATCGTGGCGATTGAAGATATCGGCGAGAAGGTGGACCGGGTTCGCTGGATGCTTGAGAGCCAGCTCGATCCCAACGACTGGCGTACGGTGAAGCAGAATTCGATCGGGCTGCGCTATCTGCCACTGACCACGCGCAGACATGCGCGCAACGGTTCGCGGGAGCGCGTGCTGGAAGTAGCGGCAAAACATCCGAAGCGGTTCAAGATCGAATTGAACGCGCTGGTCACGCGTGTGCTTTTCGATGACAACCGCCGCGCTATCGGAGTGGAATACCTGCGAGGAGAGCGGCTCTATCGCGCGTCTGGTCGTCCTAGCGACGATCCGGGTGAGCGCCGTGCGATTCGGGCATCGCGCGAAGTGATCCTAGCTGGTGGAGCATTCAACACTCCGCAGTTGCTCATGCTCTCGGGCATTGGGCCGCGTGCCGATCTCGAACATCACGGTATTGAGGTCAAAGTCGATCTTCCGGGTGTCGGCAAGAATCTGCAGGACCGCTACGAAGCCGGCGTGGTCCATCGCATGAATTTCGACCAGTGGCCGCTCTTTCGCGGCGCGAAGTTCGTCTCCGGCGATCCGCAGTTCCAGCAGTGGGAGACGAAACGCGATGGCCCTTACATCACCAATGGCGCGGTGCTAACGCTGTTCAAGAAATCGGCGCCGGAACGGCCTCTGCCTGACCTTTTCTGCATGGCCCTGCTGGGACGCTTCGACGGCTACTATCCCGGTTATTCCCGCCAGTTCGCCGAACATCTGAATTACCTGACCTGGGCGGTCCTGAAGGCGCACACCAACAACTGCGCCGGCGAAGTGACGCTGCGCTCGGCCGATCCGCGCGATACGCCCGACATCAACTTTTGCTACTTCCAGGACGGCACGCCGGACCAGGAACAGGACCTCGACTCGGTGGTCGACGGAATCCGGTTCGTGCGCAAGATGACGGCGCATCTGGAAAGCATTGGACTGATTGCCGAAGAAGAATCGCCGGGCAAGCAGGTGGAGTCATCTGAGGACCTGCGCGACTATGTGCGCCACACCGCGTGGGGACATCATGCGTCCTGCAGTTGTCCCATCGGGCCGCGTGAGCAGAACGGTGTCTTGACCAGCGACTTTCGCGTGCACGGCACACAAGGGCTACGCGTAGTGGATGCGTCGGTGTTTCCGCGCATCCCCGGCTTCTTCATCGTGAGCGCGGTTTATATGATTGGAGAGAAGGCGGCCGATGTAATTCTGGCGGACGCCAAACGGGATGGGCGATAGGGGCAATTCCGGCGTCCGTATGGGTAGAGCGGCGCTTTAGCGCCGCGTTAGCCGTGAACGGATAAAGTTGTACAGCGTAACGACCTCAACGCTGCCCTGCAGGCCAGCTCTGCCCGAACTTGGCCGGCACCCTCAATCTTTTCATTGACAACGGCCAGGTCCGCCGCCATAGTTGGGCCAAATCACCTTACAGGATCGTTTCGCCATTCCCGACCTTGGCTCCAACACGAGTCGTCCGCAGCCGAAGGCCAATACCGGCTCGGCGTTCTTGAACTGGTTGAGTGACACCTCAACCTCCTTTGTGCATCTGGAGCGCCGCTTCGATCCTTTCTATCGCCCTCTGTTCGATGCGCTCTTGCGTGATCCAATTGCACGCGTGACTACGGCGTTGATCAACCGCAAGCGTCCCAACGAAGGCTTCAAGATCGCCGAGGAACGGCCGATCCCGGATGAAGAGGCGTGGGGCGACTCCATCATCGAAAGCTTCGGCAAACAAATGCGGCTGCTGTGGAAGCCGGGCGGGTTTGAGCGCGGCGGCAATACCAAGACGCACGGCATCGTGCGGGCCGAGTTCATCGTTCACGACAATCTTCCCGCCGAGCTGCGCCACGGCATTTATGCCGAGCCGCACACTTATCGCGCCTGGGTGCGTTTTTCCGGCCCCGGTCCCTACATCACACCCGACATCCAGGACGTTGGCTTCATGAGCATGAGCATCAAGCTGATGGGCGTGCCCGGTCCGAAGTTGATGGAGGAAGAAAAGTTTACCCAGGACATGACCGGCGTCTCTACGCCAACCTTCGTCACGCCGGATGTCAACGCCAACGCGCAGTTGCAGATTGAGAGTTTGCAGAACGCACAAATTTTCTACTTTCTCAACCTGCATCGCTCGCACGTACTCGATCTCATCATGCAGTCGCTGTGGATCAAGACCCAGAGCAGTCCACTGGAAGCTCCCTATTTCAGTTGCGTTCCGTATCTGCTGGGAGAAGGACAGGCCATGCAGTATTCGATGTGGCCGAAATCCAACCAACGGACCAGGGTGCCGCGCTTGCCGTTCCGGCCTCCCGACGACTATCTGCGCCATGCGATGGCTGCCACGCTCGGAAACGAAGATGCCGAGTTCGATATTCGTCTGCAATTACAAACCGATCCGCACCTCATGCCCATCGAGAACAACGCCGTGCTGTGGCCAGAAAAGCTTTCCCCGCGCATATCGGCGGCGACGCTGCATATTCCCCGGCAGCAATTCAATTCGCCGGCGCAAATTAACTTTGAAAAGCGCCTTTCGTACAATCCCTGGCACTGCATTGCCGAGCATCGTCCGTTGGGCAATCAAAGCCGTGCCCGGCGGCGCATGTATTTCGTGCTTTCCACCCTGCGCCACAGCATGAACGACATTCCCCACTACGAGCCAACCGGAGACGAAGTTTTCGATTGACGTGTAGATTCGCGGCGGGGCACTACCATGCCATTGACAAAAACCTGCTCCGCCCGCATAGTGGGCGACAATCCCACGGGGCGCTTTCCAAAATTTAGAACGCCGGATCCTTCTGCACACCGGCGGACATCGAGGAGATGGAATTCTATGGCGTACACTGCGCCGCAGTTGATGGCGATGTCTCAACAACAACTTGACGATCTTTTCACCGGCAGTCCGGCCGGCGATATTCCGAATGGCCAAGCGAATGGCACTGCCATCATCGCGCCGGGAACGGCTTTCTCCCCAGAGATCGCACAGCTAATCAATGTTTTTTGCTGGCAGGGAAAGACCTTCGACGCGGCGCATGGAACGCTGACCAACCGCATCCTCGCCTTCGGATTGAACGCCATCGTCGCCCAGGTCTACAAGACGGAGAGCTGGTTCGATGGCAAAGACTGTATCGTGCTCGACTACTCCAAGACGTCGCTGCTGGCCGAACACATTCGTGATGAGATCCGCGAGATCGGGCCGGGAATGTATCTCGGCGTGGTGTATTGGGACAAGACCAGGACGATTAACTTTGCGCTGCAATTTCCAAGTTCATGACGCCGCAATCCAACTTCATGGTGCTTGCACCGATCGCGGCAGATCGGATAGACGCGCTTCGCAATTTGCTCGCATCCATGAATCGCGAACCAGGAGTCGTCGATCCACAGAACGCCCTGGTTCCGTTTGGCGAACTTGAAACCCTGCACTACGGACGAATCCTCATCCTCGACGATCAAACGCTGAACGACATCACGGCCTACGGCTTACCCCGAGTTAACTATCCCACCTACCTCGCGTTTCTGGGAGATTTCGACGGACCCCCGGAAGCGTTTTTTGCTGAACTTGCGCAGCGTGCTGGCGATGGATTGAAACACATTTTTTCTCACTGTGTCGATTTCAATCCCGACGGCAATCTTCTCGACTGGATGAAAGCTCGGAATGTCTCTGCCGCTACGATCTACGTGAACTGGATTGGACGCACGGTGCAACAGGTGGGAGAGGAAGCTGCACTGCACGACGCTCTGGTGAGTTATGTGCAGCAGAATGCCGCGGCGCTGACGGGAATGCCACCGACAAAAGCGCATGACGCGTTGAAACAATATGTTCGCTCCGAACAGCAGGCTGGACGGCTGACGCTAACTCCTCCGCAAGCGACGCCATTAGGTTGGTGGATTGGCAATCTGATTCATCTGCTGGGCGTGCCGCTGTTGCTTCTGCTGCTGACTCCGTTCTTGCTGGTCTATTCGCCGTTCTTCCTCATCCAGCTTCGCCGCCATGAGAAGTCCGACCCGGAGATCGCGCCGCGCATTGATCCCGTTCATGCACATCAGCTCGCCATGTTGGAAGACCACGACGTGACCAACCAGTTCAGCGCGATGGGCGCCATCAAGCCCGGCCTGTTTCGCCGCTGGCTGCTCACGTTTCTCTTGTGGGTGATTAACTACACAACGCGCCACATCTACAACCACGGGCGGCTGGCGCGCGTCAGCTCCATTCACTTTGCGCGATGGGTGTTTCTGGACGACAAGAAGCGCCTACTTTTCGCCAGCAATTACGATGGCAGCCTCGAAAGCTACATGGACGACTTCATCAACAAGGTGGGCTTTGGCTTGAACGTGGTTTTCGGCAACGGCATCGGCTATCCCACAACCAACTGGCTCATCCTCGACGGCGCTAAAGACGAGCAGAAATTCAAGTACGTGCTGCGCCGTCACGAACTACCGACCGAAGTTTGGTACAACGCGCATCCCGGGCTAACGGCATACGATCAGCAGCGGAATACTCTGATTCGAGAGGGGATCGAAAAGGAGTCGCTGACCAACACGGAAGCGCAGCAATGGCTGCGACTCATTTAGGAGCAACCAAAACATGAACAGCTACGCGGTGGATTATAGCGACGTGCAAGGTCTGTTGCGCTTCGGTTATGCCGCGCTGACCGAGGCCAGCTTTCTACTGCTGCGCATTCGCGACGCTCGCGACGCCTCTGCATGGCTTGCCTCCGCACCGGTTACGAACGCCGTCAAGCTGGACAAAGCTCCGCCAACCGCGATGCAGGTGGCGTTCACGCGCGAGGGCCTGGAAGCGTTGCATCTTCCTCCTAACATCATCGCTGGATTCTCGGACGAGTTTCTCTCCGGCATGTGGGGCGAAGAAAACCGGTCGCACCGGCTGGGAGACATCGGGAAAAATTCTCCGGAATATTGGCGTTGGGGCGGATCAGAAAAAGTTCCGCATGTCCTTGTGATGCTGTACGCCCAGAAGGGGCAACTGCAAGCGCGGAGGGAGGCGATCCAAGACCCAGCGTGGGACACCGCTTTCGAAATCATGGACTCGCTTCCGACGTCGGACCTGCAAGGGGTGGAGCCGTTCGGGTTCACCGACGGAATCAGCGAGCCATCGCTGGACTGGGAGCGCCAGCGCACCAGCGCCGATCAAGTCGCCTACACCAATCTCTCGTGCCTGGGCGAGTTTCTGCTCGGCTATCCGAATGAGTATGGCAAATATACGGACCGGCCGCTGCTCCCAAACGACAGCACCAGTGTGGGGTTGCCGGAGGCGGAAGATAGTCCGGGGATGCGCGACTTGGGTCGCAATGGAAGCTACCTGGTCTTACGTCAATTGCAGCAGGATGTGCGCGGCTTCTGGCAGTTTGCCGACCGCCAGGCGAGGTCCGATCCGCAAGCGCGGGAACAATTAGCGGCTTCGATGGTGGGCCGCAATCGAAATGGCGATCCGCTTATGCCTTTGAGCAGTCAGCCAATCGACGGAGTCAAGCCGGCCCATCCGTCCAATCAGTTTACTTACGATTCCGACGGCAATGGCACGCGGTGTCCGTTCGGCGCACACATTCGACGCTCCAATCCGCGCAATGCCGACTTTCCGCCGGGGACGACGGGATTCTTCTCCCGCCTGATTCACAATCTCGGTTTCGCCGGAACCGATCTCCGCCAAGACATCATGTCGTCGACGCGTTTCCACAGACTGTTGCGACGTGGCCGCGAGTACGGTCCGAGACTCTCTCCGGAGCAGGCGGTTCAGCCTGACTGTTCCGATACCGGCGAACACGGCATCCAATTTGTCTGCATCAACGCGAACATTTCCCGCCAATTCGAGTTCGTGCAGGGCGCCTGGATCATGAACACCAAGTTCAACGGAGTGACTGCGGAAAGTGATCCTCTGCTGGGCAACCGCCAGCCCATTCCCGGATGCGCAGTGACTGATAATTTCTCACTACCGCAGGAGGGCGGGCTTCCGCGTTGCATCAATGGCTTGCCTCAATTTGTAACCGTGCGCGGCGGCGCATACTTCTTTCTCCCGGGGATACGAGCTTTGCGCTACCTGGCCATGCACTCGCCGCCAACATGAGCCTATGGTTTTGGCCTTAAGTCAGTGATGAGTTGCTGATACCAGAAATTCCTGTTGCAGGAGGGTACCAAGATCGGCGGTGTCAGCATTGTAGCGAAAATGGAGGTGGGCCTTCGAGGTCAGACCAGTGGAGCCAAGCAAAAACGCACCCGCAAAACGGATGCGTTCTGACCTGCATCGAACAAGGCGGTTACTTCTCTTCGATTGCCGCTTCCGTTTCCGCCGCCTGCTTGTTTTCGGCCTCGGCCGATTCCATGGCTTTGCGGTTTTCTTCGGCGCGTTTGGTGCGAAGTTCGGCCCGCTTCTGGCGCTTTTCGTCCAGCGTCTTCTCGCTGCCGAGCAACTCCACGAAAGCGATGTCTCCGCCGTCGCCCTGGCGGAAGCCGCCATGAACGATGCGCAGGTATCCGCCGTCGCGGTCGCCATAACGCGGCGAGATAGTGTCGAACAGCTTATCGACCGCATCGCGCGTCATCAGATAGGCCGCCGCCAACCGCCGGGCGGCCACATCGCCCCGCTTGCCCAGCGTGATCATCTTCTCCACGTGAGGACGCATGGCCTTGGCCTTGGTAAGGGTGGTCTCGATGCGCTCTTCCACGATCAGCGAGGTCACCAGGTTGCGCAGCAACGCGCGCCGGTGTTCGGTATTCCGTCCCAACTTCCATCCTGCTCTACGATGACGCATTTCCGTAATCCTTCAGGTCTTGCAAATTTGGCGGGGCTAAAGCCCCACTCTTTTTAGTCGGCTGGACGCGGGCCTGAAGGCCCGCTCCACCCGATCGCTAGTAGTTCGGATCGATGCCATAGTTCGACGAGGCCAGCCCCACGGACTGCGACGATCCCGAATTGCCCGGAACGGCATTGCCGTGTTCGTCGATCTTCATGCCCAGGCTCAGTCCCATCGACGACAAAATTTCTTTGATCTCGTTCAACGACTTGCGGCCGAAATTCTTGGTCTTCAACATTTCGGCTTCGCTCTTCTGCACTAGCTCACCGATGGTCTGGATATTGGCGTTCTTCAGGCAGTTATANNTCGAAGTTGATGAAGATGTTCATGTGGTCCTTCAGCAACTTCGCCGCCAGCCCCAAGGCATCGGCCGGAGTTACCGAGCCGTTTGTCCAGATCTCGATGGCCAGCTTGTCGTAGTCCGTGATCTGTCCCAGACGGGCCGCTTCCACTGAGTAATTGCATTTGCGGACCGGCGAGTGTACGGAATCGATCGGAATAAATCCGAGCCCCAGGTCCTCGTCGAAATTCTTGTCCGCAGAAACGTAACCGCGGCCTTTCTTAAGCCGCATCTCCATGTCCAGCTTGCCACCTTCGCTGACGGTAGCCACATACACGTCTTTGTCCAACACTTCGACGTCGGCGTCGGCTTCAATCATGCCCGACGTAATGACTCCGGGCTGTTCGGCGCGCAGGTAGATGGCCTTGGGCGCATCGCCGTTGAGACGAAACGGAATTTGCTTCAGGTTGAGGATGATGTCGGTGGCATCCTCTACCACTCCCGGAATCGACTGGAATTCGTGCAGTACGCCTTCAATCTTCACCGCCGTGACGGCGGCTCCCTCGATGGAAGACAGCAACACGCGACGCAGCGCATTGCCGATGGTTGTACCGAAACCACGTTCGAACGGCTGCGCCCAGAAGTGACCGTACTTGTCAGTGAGCGTTTCGGTATCGGTAGCCAGCCGTTTCGGTTTTTGAAAACCTTTCCAAAGCATTTGTAACTCCTGTTTCAGTTCGGCCGTGCTGCGCGGAGGGGCTTTCGAGAAAGCCCGGCCCGGCTGATCTGGCGCGAAGGTCTATGGAAAAACGCCGGGCGAATTGCCCCACGCAGTTCCTGGTGAAACACAACCCGGCACGCGATGGCACGCGCTCGGGCGTTTGCTACTTGCTGTATAGCTCGACGATCAGCTGCTCGTTGACTGGCAGGTTAATATCTTCCCGCTTGGGCAGCGCAAGAATCCGGCCCTTGTAGCCATCGCGATCGACTTCCAGCCAGGCCGGAGGCGGCTGATGGCTGGCGAACTCCTTGGCACTTTCCAGTATGACCAGTTTGTTGCTCTTCTCGCGCACCGCGACCTCGTCGCCGGCATGCACCTGGAACGAGGGAATGTTGACCTTCTTGCCGTTGACCACCACATGTCCGTGACGCACCAATTGGCGAGCCTGCCGTCGCGCGACAGCAAAACCGAGGCGATAGACGACGTTGTCGAGACGCCGCTCCAGCTGCTGCAGAAGTATCTCGCCGGTAACGCCCTTGGCCCGGGCGGCGCGCTCGAAATAGTTGCGGAACTGCCCTTCCTGGGCGAAGTACATGCGCTTCGTCTTCTGTTTCTCGCGAAGCTGCAAACCGTAGCCAACGATCTTGGCTTTGCGGTCTTTGCCATGCTGGCCGGGAGCGAAATTGCGTTTTTCGATCGGACACTTGTCCGTGAAGCATTTTGCGCCTTTGAGGAACAACTTCATTCCCTCGCGGCGGCAGAGGCGGCATACTGCGTCTTTGTAACGAGCCAAGTTACGTTCTCCTTAAGAGCAGAGCCTGTCTGCCCATATGCGGATCGGTTTACGGGCGCTTGGCGGCCCTTCGTCCCGAACCAGAACCAGTTGTCAGGGGTTAGGTGCTATGGGCTAGATGTTGCTGAACACCCCTTTGATCCTTACCCAAGATTTGCGGCACTTCTTTTCTTCGGAAGCGAACCGCTCCAGCCAATTGCTCGCCGCTAGACCCTTCGCCGTTTCGGTGGGCGGCAACCGTTATGTGGTACCGGGGTCACGTCCTTGATCGAGCGGACATCCAGCCCGGAGGCGGACAACGCACGCACCGCCGATTCGCGTCCCGAACCCGGACCGCTCACGCGCACGTCCACTACCCTCATGCCGTGATCGCGCGCCTGATTGGCGGCATTGGCGGCCGCCTGCTGCGCCGCGAACGGCGTGCCCTTGCGCGATCCGCGGAAGCCCAGCGATCCCGAACTCTTCCACGACACCGTATTGCCCGTGGGATCGGTGATGGTAACGATGGTGTTGTTGAAGGACGCCTGAACGTGCACCAGCCCATTGGGAATGTGCTTGCGCTCCTTCTTCTTGAACTTCTTGCCGCTCTTGCCTTTTTTGTCCGCTCCGGCGGACCCAGCTGGTTTCGCCATGTTTTATGTCTTCCCCGCTGCTTTCTTCTTATTGGCTACCGTGCCCTTGCGCGGACCCTTGCGGGTGCGGGCGTTAGTGTGGGTGCGTTGGCCGCGAACCGGCAAGCTGCGGCGGTGACGATACCCGCGATACGAACCGATTTCGATCAGGCGCTTGATGTGCATGGTGACGTCTTTGCGCAGATCACCCTCGACGTTGCCGCCCTCCTCGATGACCTGGCGAATGCGGTTGACCTCTTCTTCGTTGAGGTCGCTCACCTTCTTGGTCGGCTCCACATTGGCCGATCCCAGAATGTCGTGCGCGCGCGAGTTCCCGATACCGAAGATGTAGGTCAGCGCGATCTTGATGTGCTTGTTGCGCGGAAGATCCACGCCTGCAATACGTGCCATTAGTTGCTCCAAAAACAGCAACTAGCAACTAGCAATCAGCCACTAGCCACTTCGTTGCCTCAAATCCTGATGTATTCCTTGCCGGCCCTAGCTACGTTCCCAACGAAGACCGACGCCGCTTTATTCGAGCTATGCAGAAGCTAGTTGCTCGTCGCTAGCTGCTAGTTGCTTTATCCCTGCCGTTGCTTATGCTTCGAGTTTTCGCAGATCACGCGTACCACTCCGTGACGGCGAATCACCTTACACTTGTCACAAATCTTCTTTACCGATGCCCGTACCTTCATGAAAACCCTCAGTTGTCAGTTGTCAGTGGCCAGTTCTCAGTTTCCGGGAGCTGACGCCACTGGCAAGTCTTGCTATTTGTACCGATAGACAATGCGGCCCCGGGTCAGATCGTAGGGCGACAACTCCACCGCTACCCGATCACCCGGAAGGATGCGAATGAAGTTCTTGCGCATCTTGCCGGAGACATGCGCCAGCACCTGATGCTTGTTCTCCAGCTCCACTCGAAACATTGCGTTGGGCAGTGGCTCGACCACCACCGCCATCACTTCAATCGCGTCTTCCTTACTCATTCAACCCCGAGTTTCAGTTGTCCGTAGCCAGTTGTCGGTTGTCAGCGGCTAAAGCCTGGCCTCTTTAACTGCATCCATCGGCCCGACTAAAGTCGTGCCTGATACAAACCAAAGCACTTCCCGATACAACCATGAACCAAGTCGACCTATCAGACGTTGCTAGTTGCTAATGGTTTGTTGCTAACTGACCACTGGCAACTGATAACTATTCTGTCAAAATCACCGGCCCATTCTTCGTGATTGCGACGCAATGTTCGAAGTGGGCACTATAACTACCGTCTTGGGTCACCGCCGTCCACTTGTCGTCCAGCAACCGCGTTTCCGGCCCGCCCATGTTTACCATCGGTTCAATCGCGATTACCATGCCATCCCGCAGCTTCGGTCCATGTCCCGGAGTTCCGTAGTTGGGAACCTGCGGGTCTTCGTGGAGCTTGGTCCCGATACCGTGGCCTACGAACTCTCGCACCACGCTGAAGCCGTTGGACTCAACCAGTCGCTGCACCGCGGCCCCAACATCGCCGGTTGTGTTACCCACGCGCGCCGCCTCGATACCGAGGGCCAGCGACTCGCGCGTGACATCGAGCAACTTTTGTAGCTCCGGCGTGAGACCGTCAACGGCAACCGTAATCGCCGAGTCACCGTAGTAGCCGTCGAGCACCACACCGCAGTCGAGGGAAACGATGTCTCCCGCCTTCAAAACTCGCCGCTCCGAGGGTATGCCGTGCACGATCTCGTTATTTATCGAGGCACACAGCACGCAAGGATAGTCGTAATAACCCTTGAACGCAGGCTTGGCGCCCAAGTCACGGATCTTGCGCTCGGCTACGCGCTCCAGGTCCATGGTCGAACGTCCGGGCGCCACTGCTTCCTTGGTCGCTTCCAGGACCTGGCGAACGATGTGCCCGCTGCGGCGCATCTTATCGATTTCGGAAGACGACTTACAAACGATTGACATTCTCTATCGCGCTAAATGCTTGTGCCATGACCACTTCCACCGCCTGGTCGCCGTTCACTTCGATCAGGCGTCCGCGTGCCTTGTAATAGTCCACTAAGGGCAGGGTCAGCTGCTCGTAGGCCTTCATCCGTTCCGCGAAAACGTCTTCCGCATCGTCCGGGCGCGCCGCCAACGGCGTGCCGTCAACATCGCAGATGCCCTGGACTTTGGGAGGCTGGAAGTAAACGTTATAAATCAGCCCGCAGGCGGGACACGAACGGCGTCCGGTAATCCGTTGCAGTAGAGTATTATAATCTACTACCAGCCGGATAACAACCGGCGCCGCACACGCCTGCTGGGCGCAACTGTCGCCCTTCTTCCCTGCCCGCAACTGCTCCAAGTGTCCGTCGAGCCACTCCGCCTGACGCACCGTCCGCGGAAAGCCATCCAAAATGAACCCATGCGCGCAGTCCGCTTCCAGCAACCGGCTCGCTACCATGTCGCAAACTAGTTCGTCAGGAACCAGGTCGCCGCGCTCCATGATCGCCTTGGCTTTCGCGCCCAGTTCCGTCTTCCGGGACACGTTTGCCCGTAGGATATCTCCGGTGGAGATCTGCGGAATGCCGAAGGTGTCAGAGATCAGCTTGGCCTGTGTTCCCTTGCCTGCTGCCGGTGGCCCCAGCAGAATGATGGGACCGGCCACGCGTGCGTTCGCATTTACTCTCGCTACCGCGGAAGTTTGCGCTTCCATGCTTCTTACCCTGAGAGCCGAATAATTGGCCCTTTCCGCCCGCCGCTGCGGGCCATAGCTTCCCGGTGCTCTGAAAACAGTAACCAGCAACTAGTAATTAGCTTAATCTTCGTCCTAAGCCGTTAATAATCTCTAACGCTTCCGTCCGGTCTGACGGCACAACCGGGTAAATCCCCAAAAGCTAGTCACTAGTCGCTAGTTACTAGTTACTAGTTGCTTCTTTACCACGTCGACCGGCGCCCGCGGACTCGTCCGCTGCGCGGGGTGAAGCCTTCGTAGTGACGCATCACCAACTGTGATTCCACCTGGTTGATAGTATCCATGGCCACACCTACTACGATCAGCAACGATGTGCCGCCGAAATAGAAGTTCACGCCCAAACCGTTGGTGACCCAGTTGGGCAGTCGCTCGAAGAACGCTCCCACCGGGCCCCACAAGTGATTGAGGCGGAGACCGGCGATCATCCATTCCGGAATGAACGAGATCAGGATCAGGTAAAGCGCACCCACCAGGGTGATGCGCGTCAAAATGTCGTTGATGTAGTTGGCTGTCCGCACGCCCGGCCGGATACCTGGAATGAAGCCGCCGTACTTCCGCATGTTGTCGGCCACTTCAGTGGGGTTGAAAATGATCGACACGTAGAAGTAGGCGAAGAAGATAATGCCAATCGCATACAGTAACGTGTAGAGCGGTTCGCCCCACTGCAGCGCGCGCAACATGGGCCCGAAGTACCGGTTGTCTTTGAACAGCGCCCCTGCCGTCTGCGGTAAGGTCAGTATCGACGAGGCGAAGATCACCGGCATGACGCCGCCGGAGTTTACCCGCAGCGGCAGGTGGGTCGATTGGCCGCCCATGATCTTCCGTCCCACCACCCGCTTGGCATATTGCACCGGGATGCGCCGCTCGCTGCGTTCCACGAAGACGATGAACGCGACCACGGCAACCATTAGCACCACCAGCATCAGCATGGCGGGCAAGGTGAAATTACCCCAAGCCTGTGACTGTACCTTTTCCGCCAAGTCGGCAACCGCTTTCGGCAAGCCAACCACGATGCCGGCGAAGATCAGCAGCGACATGCCGTTGCCCACCCCGCGCTCGGTGATTTGCTCGCCCAGCCACATGATGAAAACGCTGCCCGTGGTGAGGGTCAGCATCGTCATCAGCACAAAACCGATGCCTGGGTTGACCACGAAGTCCGGCTGTCTCTGCAGCGTAAAGGCAATGCCGAGCGACTGCACCGCGCTCAACCCCAGGGTCAGATAGCGCGTCCACTGGGTGATTTTCTTCCGTCCCAGTTCGCCTTCCTTCTGCAGCTTGGCCAGCGGTTCGTAGACCACGGTCATCAACTGCAGAATGATCGATGCCGTAATGTACGGCATGATGCCGAGCGCGAAAACCGTCAGCCGGCGCAACTGCCCGCCGCTAAACAGATCGACAAAGCCCAGGAAGCTACCCCGGTTCTGGTCGAAGAACTGCGCCAGCTTGTCGGCATTGATCCCCGGCGTGGGAATGTGTCCGCCCAGGCGATACACCGCCAGCAGTCCAAGCGTAAACAGAATGCGCTTTCGCAGATCGGGAACGCGGAATACGTTGGCTAACTTCTCGAGCATGAAATCCTCAAAAAACAGTTGCCGGTGGTCGGCGGCCAGTCGTCAGTCCTCGGGAGTCAGCCCCTTAACTGGCAACTGACCGCTGGCTACTGACAACTTGCACTTTGCCGCCAGCCTTTTCGATCTTTTCCTGGGCCGACTTGGAAAACTTGTGGGCATAGACCGTGAGGGCTTTCGACAATTCGCCCTGGCCGAGCACCTTTACCAGCGTCTTCTTGGAGGTCACTACTCCCGCCTTGCGGAGTATTTCGGGCGTGATCTCGGTCTCCCCCAGGCTGGCCAGCCGCTCCAGGTTCACCACTTCGTACTCGGTCCGGAAGATGTTGACGAAGCCGCGCTTGGGCAGACGGCGATGCAGCGGCATCTGGCCGCCTTCAAAGCCGCGCATAATCCGCGAACCGCTGCGCGATCGCTGGCCTTTGTGGCCGCGGGTCGAAGTCTTGCCCATACCCGAGCCCATACCACGGCCCACGCGCTTCTTATTTTCCGACGCTTTCTTGGGTGCACGTAAATTACTGAGATTCATTGTTATAACCTACTCAAAATCGGTTGTCAGTTGTCAGAACCAGTAGACACCAAGAACATATTCTACTTGCTAAGGCTGCAATTCTCGTTGGCTAGTTGCTAATTGCTAATTGCCGAATCCGACAACTGACAACCAGCAACTGACAACTATTTCAGAATTTCCACCAGGTGTGGCACTTTGGCCACCATGCCGCGGATCGACGGTGTGTCTTCGCGCTCCACCACCTGGTTCAAACGGGTGAAGCCTAGCCCTCTGATCACCAGCTTATGCTTCACCGGGGCCGCAATCGCCGAACGTACCCACTTCAATTGCATCTTCGTGCCCGGCTTGGCCGCCGTGGTTTCCGTCTTTTTCCGAATGCGTGCCATAGTTACAGCTCCTCGACCGTCTTGCCGCGCGATGCCGCTACGTCCTTGCGATCGCGCAGCTTGCCTAGCGCGTTGAAAGTGGCCTTGATCACGTTATGCGGGTTGGTGGTCCCAATGGATTTGGTCAGCACGTTCTGAATGCCGACCGAGGTCATCACCGCGCGCACCGCGCCGCCGGCGATCACCCCGGTTCCTTCCGGGGCCGGCTTCAGCAGCACCATACCCGAGCCATAACGGCCCAGCACCTGGTGTGGAATCGTGGTCTGCGTCAGGTTCACTCTCAGCAGGTTCTTCTTGGCCGACTCGATACCTTTACGAATGGCCTGCGGAACTTCCTTGGCCTTGCCGGAACCATAGCCCACGACCGCCGAGGCCGGATCGCCCACCACCACCAGCGCCGCGAACGACAGGTTCTTGCCGCCCTTCACTACCTTAGTGACGCGGTTGATCGAGACCACCTGGTCTTTCAGCTGAAACTGACCGGCGTCAAGCTTCTTCTTTACGATTGGCATTACCGTTGTATCTCCTGGCGCCGCTTCCAACGCCTTCAAATCCTGTCATCCTGGCGGAGGCGCGCCGTTCTGCTTGGTTTATCTCGCCGCCCTACCCAGTCGCTCAACCACCTCAACAAACGCAACAGCGGCGCTTGTCGGGGACCCCGGTCACGCGTTGGGCCAATCTTGTTTCGCCCTGCGGGCTGACAGGTCCGTCAATCTTCAGTTGTTGACCACCGACAACTGATCACCGACAACTGTCTTTAAAACTCCAGCCCCGCTTCGCGTGCCGCATCGGCCAAGGCCTTGATACGTCCATGGTACAGATAGCCACCGCGGTCGAACACGACCTGCTTGATGCCTTTCTGCTTGGCCCGTTCGGCGATCAGCTTGCCTACTTCCTTGGCCGAACCTACGTTTCCGCCAGTCGGCCGCTTGTCGCCCTTTATCCCTTTGCCTTTCTCCACCGAAGTGGCCGAGACCAGGGTCATGCCCTGCGCGTCGTCGATCACCTGGGCATAAATGTGGTTCACCGAACGATAAACATTGAGCCGCGGACGCCGTTCCGTGCCCATCAGCTTCTTGCGAATGCGGCTATGTACCTTCTGCCGCGTCTGATCTTTGGAAGTCTTGGTAATCATCTTTTTCTCTTCCTCGTCCCGGGTTTCTGAACCGGGTAACGGTGCGCTCGCGCGCCATGCCGTCGTAATCGCTGTTGGCTCGTCGCCAGCAGTAAGCCGCTCAAACTGACAACTGACAACCGGCCACTGACAACTGTTACTTGGCGCCGGTCTTGCCGACCTTCTTCTTCAGGCGCTCGTTGGTATAACGCACACCTTTATTCTTGTAAGGATCGGGTGGACGCAGGCTGCGCATTTCGGCGGCCACGAACCCCACCTGTTGCCGATCGATCCCGCTCACCGTCAAGTGCGTCAGCTTGGGATCGACGGCGACTTCGATTCCGCTAGGCAGCGGGTATTCAATGGGATGGGAATATCCCAGGGTGAACACCACCATGCCCTTGCCCTTCAACTCGGCGCGGTAACCGATGCCGACGATGTCCAGCTCCTTGGTCCACCCACGGGTGACACCTTCCACTGAGTTGTTGACCAGCGCGCGCACCAATCCGTGTACCGCGGCCTTGGAGTCATCCTCGCGCACCACCAGCAGCTGGCCATCGCTCTGCTCCAGCTTCACGCCGCCAGGCATGTGGGTGACAACTTCACCTTTGGGACCTTTAACCCGGACCGTGTTGCCCTCAATGGCGTAGGTCACGCCTTTAGGCAACGGGATCGGCTTTTTTCCAATTCTCGACATAGTTTTGCTCTCAGCCGTCAGCTTTCCGCTTTCAGCTAATTCCTCTTGGCGGGCATTGTCCCGCTTATCAAAATCACAACCAAGAATCTGCAGCCTTTACTGACGGCTGATAGCTGACGGCTGACAGCTTCCTAGTAAATCTCGCACAACACTTCGCCGCCCACACCTTCTTTGCGTGCCTGGCGGCCAGTCATGACACCCTTTGGCGTGGTCAGAATACTGATTCCCAGGCCGCCCAAAACGCGTGGAATCTCGCCGTGGCCCACATACACGCGGCAACCTGGGCGCGAAACCCGCTTCAGGTCGGAGATGGGCGACGAGTTATCCGGGCTGTACTTCAGGTACACGCGCAGAACCTTGCGGCCTTCTTCCTCGGCTGCCTTGAAGTTCGTGATATAGCCCTCTTCTTTTAGAATGCGGGCCATCTCCACCTTCAGCTTCGAATGGGGAACGTCTACCTTCTGCTGCCGCGCCTTGATGGCGTTACGAACTCGGGTTAAGAAATCCGAGACCGGATCGGTCAAACTCATGCTTTGCGTCTCCTAATATCGTCGCCCGTTAGCTTACACATCCTGTCCCGCTATCGGGACTTGGGATTCGCGCCAATACTTGGCGATCAACGTAAGAACCAGCCGCGACGAATTTGCTACTAACTGCCAGTGACTAGTAACTAGTGACTAGCTACTGCCTTTACCGGTTTCCCGGGGCCCCCGGCACGCGCCGATTTTGCGCGTGATGGGGTGGTTACCAACTCGACTTCGCCACTCCAGGAATCTCGCCCCGCAGGGCCAGATCGCGGAAGTGCAGCCGGCACAGGCCGAACTTGCGCAGGTAAGCGCGCGAGCGTCCGCAGATCTTGCAGCGATTGTGCTGCCGGGTCGAAAACTTGGGTTTCTTGTTCGACTTCGCAATTTGTGATGTTCTGGCCATGTTTCCTTTTTAACTACCGCTATTCGCTGTTAGCTATTCGCTTTTCGCAAAATTGCCAATCTGCCATCTTGAGCTAGCCACCAAAACCTGGCCCCTAGCCCCTGACTACTGCTGTCTAAATGGCATTCCCATATGCTTCAGCAAAGCCCGCGCCTGGTCGTCGGTCCCAGCCGAGGTCACGATGGTGATGTTCATGCCCTTCGTCTTTTCGACTTTGGCATAGTCGATCTCCGGAAAAATCAGCTGATCGCGCACCCCCAGCGTGTAATTGCCGCGTCCGTCGAACGACTTGGTAGGCACGCCCCGAAAGTCGCGGACCCGCGGCAGAGCAATGTTCACCAGCCGGTCGAAAAACTCGTACATACGATCGCCGCGCAAGGTCACCATCACCCCGATAGGCATTCCCTCGCGCACCTTGAACTGGGCGATCGACTTGCGGGCCTTGGTGATCACCGGCTTCTGGCCCGTGATCTGGCCGACTTCGGTGGCCGCCGGATCGATCAGCTTGGCGTTCTGCGTCGCCTCGCCTACGCCCATGTTCACGATGATCTTCTCCAGCTTGGGGGCCGCCATCGGATTCTCCAGGCTGAATTCCTTCATCAGCGCCGGCAAAACTTCTTTGTAGTAGCGCTCCCGCATGCGGGCGGTAGAACGATTGGTCGCCTTCGGCCGCGCCGGCTTACCGGAGGGCTGCTCGCCACCCGCTTCTACCTGCTCGGTCTTGGCCTTCTTTTGCGGCTTGGCTTGCCCGCCCTGCTGCTGCGCTTTCTGTTTTTTCTCGTCTGCCATTTTCCTGCTTCTACCTTTCTCACGGTTTCGGCTGATTCCAAACTACCGGTTCGTGAGGGAATCAATTCGGCACTTAGTATTTGGCAGCTGGCATTTAGCAACTGCAAAACTTTACTCGTCCCCGTTAGATCTTCCGCAACTCGCGTCTTGGCTAAGTGCTAAATGCTAGCTGCTATTTCTCCAGCGTATTGCCGCAACTCTTGCATACCCGCACCGAGCGGTCGCCGCGATGTTCATGACCTACGCGCACCGGCCGGCTGCACGACTTACACAGCAGCATGACATTGCTGATGGAGACCGCACTCTCCTGCTCGGCGATGCCGCCTTTGATGTTTTTCTGCGGGTTGGGGCGCACGTTCTTCTTCACCATCATGACGTGCTCTACCAGCACCTTGCCCCCACCCGGCATTACCCGAAGCACGCGGCCTTCTTTGCCTTTATCGCGCCCGGTAATCACCCGCACCTGGTCGTTGCGACGGATATCTACGCTCTTCTGCATTTCTCTAAATCCTCGTTGTCAGTTGGCCATTGGCCTGGACCGACAACTGATCACTGCCAACTGCCGTTAAAGTACTTCCGGCGCCAGGGAAACTATCTTCAAGAATTTCTTTTCGCGCAGTTCGCGGGCCACTGGGCCGAATACACGGGTCCCGACCGGTTCATGCACGTCGTTGATCAGCACCGCCGCATTCTGGTCGAAGCGAATATAAGTTCCGTCGCGCCGGCGATGCTCTTTACGAGTGCGCACGATCACCGCCTTTACCACCGTGCCCTTTTTGGCTGTGCCATCGGGCGAGGCTTCCTTCACCGACGCCGTGATCACATCGCCCAAGCCGGCCACCAAGCCGGTGGAACCGCCCAGCGGCAGAATCATCTGCAGCTTGCGCGCGCCGGAGTTATCGGCAACCACGAGCATGGATCGCATCATTACCGCCATCGTCTTATCTCCTTCGCGGCCGCTTAACTTGCCGGCTGCGCTTCGACCGGCGCCACCTGAGCGGCGTGCTGCACAATCTCTTTCAACTGCCACCGCTTCAGCTTGGAGAGCGGCCGCGTCTCCTCGATCTTCACCACATCGCCAAGGTGCGCCGTGCCCGCCTCGTCATGGGCGTAGAACTTCCTGCTGCGGGCCACCACGCGCTTGTAGAACGGGTGCGCCTTCTGCCGCCGCACTTCGACCACGATGGTCTTGGCCATCTTAGTGGACACCACTTCGCCAATCAGGGTCTTGCGCCGGCCGGCGGCCTTTGCAGTACTGGTTGCTGTCGTTTCCGCCATGGATTACCTTTTCTCCGTCGCAGCCTTTTTCTTGGCCGCCTTCTTCGCCGGTGCTGGAGCGCTAACTGCTGCCGCCTTCGCCGTCGCCCCGTTGCCGCCGGCAAGTTGTTTCTGGCGCATGACTGTCTGCACGCGCGCGATGTCTTTCTTTAGCTCGCGGATCTTCTTCAGACTTTCCGTTTGCCCCATCTTCAGCTGAAACTTCATCTTGAAGAGCTGGTCAGCCATCTCGTGTTGCTGATGGTTCAGTTCGACATCGGTCAGGTTTCTTATTTTGTCAACATTCATCGTTTAGCTCTCAGCTGTCAGCTATCAGCCATCAGCTTATTTCTTATGGTTCCAGCATCTCATCGATCATCGGCATCCTCGCCATTTGCGCCAATTCTTTGGCTGACGGCTGAAAGCTGATGGCTGACGGCTGCTCTTTAGTGCACCCCTTCGCGCTGCACGAACTTGGTACGCAGCGGCAGTTTGTGCGAAGCCAGGCGCATGGCCTCAGCCGCGTCGCTGGCGGAAACCCCTTCCATCTCGAAGAGGATCTTGCCCGGCCGCACGACCGCTACCCAGTGGTCCGGCGCTCCCTTGCCCTTGCCCATACGGGTTTCGGCCGGCTTCTTGGTGACCGGCTTGTCCGGGAACAGGCGGATCCAGATCTTGCCGCCACGCTTGACGAAGCGTGTCATGGCAACCCGGCTGGCTTCAATCTGGCGGTCGGTAATCCAACCTGGCTCCATGACTTTCAGGCCGAAATCGCCGAACGACAGCTCGCCGCCGCGCCACGCCTTGCCACACATGCGACCGCGCTGCTGCTTGCGGTACTTTACTTTCTTTGGCATCAACATAAGTCAGTATCCAGTTGTCAGTTGTCAGTTCTCAGTTACCAACGTCGGTCGCCGTTTTTCTGACAACTGACAACTGGCCACTGACAACTGCTGTTAAAACGCTCCCGACTGTACGCCGGTCGGCTCGCGGCGCTTCTCCTTGAAAATCTCGCCCTTGTACACCCAGCACTTCACGCCGATCACGCCGTAGGTAGTACGAGCTTCGGTGAAACCGTAGTCGATGTCGGCACGCAGCGTGTGCAGCGGCAGACGTCCCTGCAGATACCACTCGGAGCGCGCGATTTCGTTGCCGTTCAGCCGGCCGCTGACCCGCACCTTGATTCCCTTGCAGCCAAAGCGCAGCGCCGAATCCACCGCCTTGCGCATGGCCCGGCGGAAGCCAACCCGCTTCTCCAGTTGCAGCGCGATGTTCTCCGACACCAGCTGCGCATCGAGCTCGGGCTTGTGCACTTCCTGGATGTCTACGTAGACCTCGCGGTTGGTGCGCTTCTGTATGTCCTGCTTCAGCTTGTCGATCTCCGTGCCTTTGCGACCGATGATGATGCCCGGCCGCGCGGTGCGGATGATGATGCGCAGCTTGTTGCCCGGACGCTCGATCTCGATCGAGCTGACGCCCGCCGACTTGAGCTTGTCCTTCAGCTCGGCCTTCAGCTTGACGTCTTCCAGCAGCAGTTTGTCGTAGTCGCGCACCACGAACCAGCGCGACCTCCACGGCTTGGTAATGCCGAGGCGAAATCCGTATGGATGGACCTTCTGTCCCATAGTCTCCTACTTTTTCTTGGCCGGCTTCTTGCCCGCCGACTTCTTTGCTGCAGTCTTCTTCGCCGCTTTCTTTAGCGGCGCCCGCCTGACTGCTTTCTTAGCTGGCTTGGCCGTGGCGCCTTCCTGCGCAGTGGTCGCCAGATCGCCATGACCGTTGCCCGATGCCTTCTCCGCCAGCGCGATCTCGATATGCGAGATGCGCCGCTGGTAGCGAAAGGCGCGGCCCATGGGAGCGGGACGAATACGCTTCATGCGCGGCCCGTCATTGGCGATCGCACGCTTCACGAACAGGCGATCGAGATCAACATCCAGTCCCTTTTCCGCGCTGACATAGTTGGCGTTCTCTACTGCCGAACGCAACAACTTATACAGCTTGGGAGCGATGCCCTTCTTGGCGAAGGTCAGCGTGTCCAGCGCCTCTTCCACCCGGCGGCCCTTGATCAGGTCCAACACCAGGCGCGCCTTCTGCGGCGAGACCCGCACGTAATTCAGCTTGGCTATGAATTCCATGTCGTTTCCTTACCTCGCCGGCGCCGGCCTGGCCGCGCTTTCCGTGGCCGCCCTCACTGAGTGGCCCTTAAAGGTGCGAGTCATACTGAACTCACCCAGCTTGTGGCCCACCATGTTTTCCGTGACATACACGGGGATAAACTTCTTTCCGTTGTGCACCGCCAACGTGTGTCCCACCATCTCCGGGATCACCGTCGAGCGGCGCGACCACGTGCGCACGACCTTCTTTTCGTTGCGCGCGTTCATGCCGTCGACCTTGGCCTGCAGGTGGGAGTCGATGAACGGGCCCTTCTTGGTTGAACGTGCCATATCGTTTCAGTCCTACTTCTGTCTGCGGGTCACGATGAACTTATCGGTCCGCTTGTTGTTACGCGTCTTGTAGCCGCGGGTCGGCTGCCCCCACGGAGTTACCGGATGACGTCCGCCGCTGGTCTTGCCCTCGCCGCCGCCGTGGGGATGGTCGACCGGATTCATGACCACGCCGCGATTGGTGGGGCGGATTCCCAGCCAGCGGGTGCGGCCGGCCTTGCCGAGAGAAATATTTTCGTGATCGACGTTGCCCACCTGACCTACGGTGGCCATGCAATCGACCAGCACCTTGCGCGTCTCGCCGGAAGGCAGCTTCAACAGCGCATAGTCGCCTTCCTTGGCCACCAACTGCGCCTGCGCTCCCGCCGAACGCGCCATCTGCGCGCCTTTACCCGGCTTCAGTTCGATATTGTGGACGGTGGTGCCGGGAGGAATGTTGCGCAGCGGCAAGGCATTGCCCACCAGGATGTCGGCATCGGGACCGCTAACGATCTTGGCGCCCACCTTCAACCCAACCGGATACACGATATAACGCTTCTCGCCATCGGCGTAATTCAGCAAGGCGATGCGCGCCGAGCGGTTGGGATCGTACTCGATGGAGGCGACGGTGGCGGGAATGCCCGCCTTGTCGCGCTTGAAGTCGATAATACGCAGCTTGCGTTTATGTCCGCCGCCACGGTGCCAAATGGTCAGGTCGCCGGCATTGCGGCGTCCGCCGGTGCGCTGCTTGGGCTCGGTCAACGGCTTGTACGGCCGGTTCGTCGTCAGGTCATCGTTGACCGTCGTGGTGGTAAACCGCCGGGTTGGAGTTACCGGTCTGTAAGTCTTGATTGCCATGTTCCTGCTCGCTTCTCAGTGTCGTCCCTAAGGGAACCCACTTCAGCCGCCTCGTGTCAGGGCACGACTTCAGTCGTGCCGCAACCTGAGCGATCATGCTCCCGGGCTTTAGCCCTTGAGCGGCTGTTGTCCGGGGCTAAAGCCCCAATTCCTTACTTGCTTCGTTCGGCACGACTAAAGTCGTGCCCTGACACAAACCAGAATGATTCACGAAACCAATATCTAACCACTAGCCACTGACTAGATGTTCTCCGCGTACTCCGGCATCTTCTGGCCCGTCTTCAGCCGCACATAGGCCTTTTTCCAGTCAGGACGATAGCCGGTGAACTTGCCGCGGCGACGTTCTTTGCCCACAAAGGTCGCGGTACGCACCGAGTCCACTTTCACCTTGAAAATGCTCTGTACCGCCTGCTTGATCTCGGTCTTGCTTGCCTTGACGGCCACTTCAAAGACCAGCGTCGCTTCCGTCTCTTTCACGCCCAGGCCCTTTTCCGTGATCACCGGGCGGCGAATGATCTGATATGCCGACTTCATTACGCCACCTCCGCATGTCTACGCTGCTGGGGCCCCCGAGACGCGCCGACTTTGCGCGTATTGGGGTGTTTCGGCGCCGAAGCCTTCAGCGAATCCTGCAACTTCTCCAGCGCCGGCCGCGCGAAGATCGTGGTCTCGTAGCGCAGCAGGTGATAAGGATGGACCTGGTTGCCGGCCAGCAGCTCCACGCCGGCCAAATTGCGCGAGCTCAGGTGCAGGTTGTGGTTCTCGGTCGCCGAGCTTTCCACCAGCAGGGTGGTGCCCTTGGCGTTGAGCTTGTCGAGCGTCTGGCGGAATGCCTTGGTCTTGGATTCCTGCAACTCGAAGCTCTCCACCACCACCAGCTTGCCGTCGGCCAGCTTCGCCGCCAGCGCCGAGCGCAGCGCGCCCAGCAGTTTCTTGCGCGGGAAGGCGAAATCATAGGAGCGGGGCTGCGGTCCGTGGACCGTTCCGCCATGCCGCCACAGCGGAGAGCGAATGGAACCTACACGCGCGCGGCCGGTGCCCTTCTGCTTCCACAGCTTCTTGCCCGCGCCGCTCACCAGCTTCTTGTTCTTGGTGGCGTGCGTGCCGGCCCGCTGCCCGGCGCGGTAATGCTTCACCGCTTCCCAGAGCAGGGCCTCATTCACCGCGCCGAATACTTCCTCGGCCAGCTCGAGGGAGCCTACCTTCTCGCCACCCAGATTCACTACATCAATCGTCGCCATAATGTTTTCTCATTGGCTGTCAGCCATCGGCTGTCAGCTATCCGTCAAACCAAAACCGCTGAGGCACCTTGTTCTGCAGGGGCTAAAGCCCTTACTTTTTCGGTCCTCGTTCGGCACGACTGAAGTCGTGCCCTGACACAAACCTTCGAAACTCGGGGAGTCTGTACCGGCTATTGCTACCGACTACTGACAACTAGCCCCCTATTTCTTCTTCGCCACCGCGCGCTTGGAAGCCTTCAACGGATCGACCGTGCCCGCGCCGCTGAATCCACGGCGTTCTCTGGGCGGCTTCTTGGCCTTGGTGATAATCACGTACGCGTCCTTATGCCCCGGTACCGCGCCTTCCACCACAATCAAGTTCTCGTCCTTATCGACGCCGAGCACGCGCAGATTGCGGACGGTGACGCGCTCCACCCCCATGTGTCCCGACATACGCATGCCTTTGAAGACGCGCGAGGGAAACGCCGAGGAGCCGATCGAGCCGGTGATCTGGAACATCGATCCATGCGACGCCGCGCCGCCGGCAAACTTGTGGCGCTTCACCACGCCGGCAAATCCGCGACCCTTGCTGGTGCCCGCCACGTCAACAAACTTTTCGCCTTCGAACATATCGACCAGCACCTTGTCGCCAACCTTGGTGCCGTCCTCGGTCTCCGGGTCGATGACGATGGGCACTTCGCGCAGAAAACGCATTGGTGGCAGATCGTGCTTGGCGAAGTGGCCCTTCATCGGGGAGGTCAGACGCGACTGCTTCACGAACTCGACCAGCCCGATCTGAGCGGCGTCATAGCCGTCCTTGGTGACCGTCTTACGCTGCGTCACCACGCAAGGGCCGGCCTGCAGCACCGTGACCGGGTGAACATCACCCTTGTCATCGAAGAGCTGCGTCATGCCGACTTTTCTACCGAGAATTCCAGTAACTGCCATCTTGTTATCCTCAACTCCGCTTCCTGGTGTCCGGTGTTGGTTGCACCGGGGACTTGCGTCACGGAAGCTTTGTTCTGGCCGCTTTTCGCCGTTCGCTATTCGCTTTTCGCCAGCGACCCTAGTTGTTACTTGCCTCTGGCGAAGAGCGAACAGCGAGGAGCGACTCGCGGTTACTTGTGTTCCTTGCCGAAGGCCTTGATTTCCACGTCCACGCCGGCCGGAAGCTCCAGCTTCATCAGTGCATCCACGGTCTGCTGGGTGGGCTCCAGAATATCCAGCAAGCGCTTATGGGTGCGAATCTCAAACTGCTCGCGCGACTTCTTGTCCACGTGGGGCGAACGCAGCACCGTGTACTTGTTCCTCACCGTGGGCAGCGGAATCGGTCCCGCAATTTGCGCGCCCGTGCGCCGCGCCGTGTCTACAATCTCGCCGGTGGACTGGTCGAGAATGCGATAGTCATAGGCTTTCAGCCGGATCCGAATTCGTTCTTTGCCAATCACAGTAGTTTCTCTCAAAGATCTTGGTTAGGACTCGCCTGCGTCTCCGCGCCGTGTCCTGCGGCGTATGCCGCCGTTATTTGGGTGCCCCACTCATTCCGGCTTGTGGAATGAGCGGGATTTCCACTACGCAATAATTTCGCTGATGGTGCCGGCGCCTACCGTGCGTCCGCCTTCGCGAATCGCAAACCGCAAACCCTTTTCCATGGCCACCGGCGTGATCAATTCAATCTGCAGGCTCACGTTGTCGCCCGGCATCACCATCTCCGTGCCTTCCGGCAGCGTCGCCACGCCCGTCACATCCGTGGTGCGGAAATAGAACTGCGGCCGATAGCCCTTGAAGAACGGGGTGTGCCGTCCGCCTTCATCTTTCGACAGCACATAAACTTCGCCCTTGAACTTGGTGTGCGGCGTAATCGAGCCCGGCTTGGCCAGCACCATGCCGCGCTCCACNNATCGGCATCAGGAACGGCTTGTCGATGTCGCGCGCCGGCAGTGGCACGCTCTTGTCGACCGCCTCCATCAGTTCGTCGATCTTGGCTTCCCACTGGGCTTCGCCGTTCAACGCACCCAACGCCGAGCCGCGCACCACCGGCAAATCGTCGCCCGGGAAGTTGTACTTGGTCAGCAGCTCGCGCACTTCCATCTCCACCAGGTCGATCAGCTCGGGATCTTCCACCGCGTCGCACTTATTCAGAAAGACCACGACATACGGCACGCCCACCTGGCGCGCCAGCAGCACGTGCTCCTTGGT
>PMWW01000022.1 GCA_003165795.1 Acidobacteriaceae bacterium | reverse complement strand
AATCACATCGCCGGCGCATCCGCGAGCCAGAACAACTTCAAATACGTCGCGGGTGTGAACTTCACCTTCGGCGGACAGTAAGGGCCTCGGTTCGAGGTGCACAACCGCCGCAATCGTACCTGGGTTGACCGCAGGGGCATACAGCCGCTGCTGCAACCCAGGTTCGACTAGACTCCAGGTTTGTTTAGCACGGCGCTGGCCAGGTCAGTGAAATGTCCCGAAGGAGGTAGGTCAAATGCGCCGTAAGACAAGACTTGTGATCGCGGACTCTCACAAGCTAGTCGCCGAAGCTTGCAAGCATCTACTGCAGCCGGAGTTCGATGTCGTCGGCATCGCCACCGACGGTCGCGCGCTCGTGCAGATGGCGCTGGATCTCAAACCTGACGGAGTTGTTCTCGAAGTGTTCATGTCCCTTCTCAACGGACTTGATGCTGCGGAACGGATCAAGCGCAAATTGCCATCACTAAAGCTGATGTTTCTTACCGCGACCTTAGATGTAGACGCAGTGGCAGAGGCGTTTCGCAGAGGAGCGTCAGGGTACGTTCTTAAGTTCTCCGGTGCCGAGGAGTTAGTAACTGCAATCCGAACTGTTATGCGCGGGCAGTCGTATCTGTCATCNNATCGAATACCTGCTTCGCTACCCAAAGGAAGAAGGTGCGAGGGAACGCACCACGCCGAGGCAGACGGAAATCTTGCAATTGCTGATCGAGGGAAAGTCGATGAAGGAAGTCGCAAGAATCCTGGGACTTACTCCTGGCACCGTGGCTTTTCATAAATACAACATGATGGAAAGACTCGGAATTGTAACGAATGCCGAATTGCTTCAGTACGGGCTGAAGAATCACATGGCTCCCCTTCGGGAAAGCTCGGCCAATCCAGTAATGATGACACCTGAGGTTACCGATGCCGTCATGCAACTGAAAACCGCATGATGCGGGAAAAACAGCAGCGCAGGAGGTGGAATCATGAACGACATATCGGGAAAGATTCAAGGTGACAAAATGAATCACTCACACATGTTCACATGCAGACAGGTAGCCGGCAGTCTGACCGTTACGTTCCTGGCGACGGTCCTGCTGAGTGACGTCACCGCGGTGGCGCAGAATCCTCAACTGGAAGAGAAGCTGATGGCTGTCCATCAAGCCCAGATGGTCAACAAACAAAAGCTGGCCCAATACACCTGGCAGGAGAGCGAAACGATCAGCATTAAGGGCGAAGTCAAGGACACGAAGGTTTATCAGGTCCAGATGGTGAATGGCCAGCAGCAGAAGACGCTGGTCAACAATGAGCAGGCGCAATCCGGCGGCCGGGAAGGCCGATTAAAAGAGCGCATCATCGAGAAGAAGACCGAGGAGTACGAACAGTATGGGCAGCAGATCGGCGCCTTAGCAAAGCAGTACACGGCGCCCAATCCAGAGGCCCTGATGCAAGCCAAACAGGCGGGCAACATCTCGCTGCAACTGGGGCCGGGCACCGTGAGCCTTGTGATCAAGAACTACGTCAAGACCGGCGATTCGATGACCATGACCATCAGCGAGCAGACGCATTCGCCGGTTAGCGTTCAGGTGAACTCGTATCTGAACGATCCCAAGGACGCGGTCACGATCAACGCGCAATTTGCGCAGTTGCCGGACGGAACCAATCACGTCGCCAGCACTTCGATCAACGGCGTCAGCAAGGAGCTCACCGTTAATGAGGTGAACTCCAACTACCAAAAGATGTAGTACGGAGACAGAGCCAGGAAATCGGAGGGGAGTTTCTATGATGCGACATGCGCTATTAAGACAGCCGGCCCTTCTGCAGTTATGGAAGATTTGCATCCTGGCCCTAATGCTCGTCGCATTGGCGGCCCCTCCGTGCCGCGCGCAAGATACCGACGCACCTTCTGCGACGAAGGCCGAATCCGTCGCCACAACTTCGCGGAGCGGGCAGCAGCTTCCTGTCAACTGGCTATACGGTGCCTACATCCCGACAGAAGCGCCACTCGAGCCGTTAAGCGGTGCCGATCGCTGGCATTTGTATGTGCGTCAGGGCTTCACAACGCCCGGCATCTACGTCAAGACTGTCCTGTTCACGGTCAGCGACCAGGCACGGGATTCTCCGCCGGGATGGCCACAGGACCCAGAGGGTTTCGCCAAGCGCGTGGGAACTCGCTATGCGCAGTTCCTGATGCAGAATTCCTTTACCGCGGTCGGCGATGCGGTGCCCGGTTGGGAGCCACGTTACGATCTTTGCCGCAATTGCACGAGCGTTGGCCAGCGCATCAAGCACGCGATCGTCCGCAACTTCGTGACCTACGGGAGTGATGAAAAATCTTTGCGGCCGCAGGTTTTTCTCTATGCAGGATCGTTTGGCGGGGCGGCGCTGGCAGCTCTGTGGCAGCCTTACCGTCCCAGTCCAGTCGTCAAGGGCTATCAGGGCGTTGCCACGCAAGCGTGGGTCGGGGTTTTGTGCAACCTGCTCGCCGAGTTCGCGCCCGACTTCAAGCGGGCTATACATCACAAGGAAGGTACGGCTGCTAGTAATAAGGTTTCGCAGCCTTAGAGCACAAAAACAGAATCTCGGGTCAACCAGGTTGAAGTATCACGAGTGAAAATTGCATTTCGCTTGAAATGAGGTCGTAATCTGGCGACAGAAAAGGAGACGTGCCATGAAACGTATTGGTCTATTCGCTTTGGCAGCAGTGATGCTCTACGTGAGCGTCGGCAGTGCGCAGCAATACCCGGTTATGGACATGATCGCCAACAAGGTTATCGCGAAGTATCAGAATTCCACCTGCGAACAACTGTGGGAGAAGAAGTCCCAGAAGACCCCACCAACACAGCAGGAACAGAATGCGATCGCGATGCTGAAGAGCGATCCGCAGATGCGGCAAGCCTTCATCGACAAGATTGCCGCGCCCGTTGCCAACAAGATGTTCGACTGCGGCATGATTCCGTAATCGACAGTGGGCCTGTAACCAAGGAGAACGACAGTGCAATCCATGTCTTTGTCATTCCGTAAGGCGCTGCTTTCGCTCGCGATGATATCCCTAATTGCGGGCATGGGATTTGCGCAAAGTGCAGCGCCTCAGACCGTTAAGAAACCGTCGGCAACGAAGAAACCGACGCCAGCCGCGCCCGCGCTGCAGTTGGCGCCCAAAGCGCTGGATATCCTGAAAGCCACCAGCGACCGCCTGGCCGGTGCTCACACGGTTTCGTTCACTGCGGTAGAACTATTTGAACAACTGACCCGCCAGGACGTTCCACTGGGGTACACCGCGAAGTACGAGGTCACTCTACAGCGGCCTGACAAACTGCGCGTGCTCAAGCCGGCAGATGGCGGCACCTCTGATTTCTATTACGACGGCAAATCGATGATGGCGTACGCTCCGGTTGAGAACCTGCTGGCCGTGGCTGACGCACCTGCAACCATCGACGCGACGATGGAGAAGGCGTACAAACTGGCTGCCATTTATTTCCCCTTCGACGATGTGATCGTCGCGAATCCGTATGGTGACCTCGCCCCGGGCCTGAAGCATGCCTATTATGTCGGCCAGTCCCATGTTGTGGGAGGAACAACCACCGATATCGTGGCTTACGCAGGGGATGGCGTGTTTGTGCAGATATGGATTGGAGCGGACGACAAACTGCCACGGCTGATCCGCGCGATTTATCTCGACGACCCCGACAGGCTGCGTCACGAGCTTGCGTTCACGGACTGGAAGCTCGACGAGTCGGTCGCGACGGACACGTTTGCTCCGCCTAGCTCTGCCTCCACGGCAAAGCACATCCCGTTTGCCCCGCCTCACCCGGAACCGCCACCCAGTGCTAAAGCGCCAGCCAAGGCCAAGCCTGCTAAAGCGCAGTAACAAGGAGTTAGAAGATGAAGCACAAGATCATGGTCGCCTGCCTGAGTCTGGCGATTACTCTCCTGCCGCTTGAGAGCGCGTTGGCTTACTCCCACGCGAATCGGTACGGCGGCAGCACCTCGCACAGCTGGGGTTCCACCAGCCACAGCAGCGCTTACGGCACCAGTACATCGCACACCTACGGCGAGGGGTCGTCGCACACGAATGAGTACGGCGGCAGCACCTCGCACAATTATTACGGTGGCACTTCTCACACCAACGCATACGGCAGCACCACTTCGGGCGAAGCCGGTTACGGTGCAACCCATACCTACGACGACGGAGCGACGGCATACCATTCCCCTGACGCGTACTACGGATATCATCCGCCAACCACTTACTACGGCTATCATCCGCCGGCGCCATATTACCCGTCCTGTTACGACTGCGGTTCGACTGCAGGCGCGGCCGCCGTTGGCGCTATGGTCGGCATGGCTACTGGAGCGGCTATAGCTTCTTCGTCCAGCGCTGCCGCCTCGCAGAACGCCTACGCCCAGGGCTACAATGCGGGCGCGACCACCGCCAACACTGCCAACGCCAACGCTGCCGCGGCGAACGCCAATATGGCTGCTGCCAACGCGAATGCCGCCGCTGCGAATGCCAACGTGGCCGCCGCAGGCGCCACGAGCGTTGCCTCTGCGAGCTACTCCATGGGGCAAATCGTGTCGGTACTTCCGGCAGGTTGCATCACGCCCAATGTTGGCAGCGGAACTTACTATCTCTGTAGCAATACGTGGTTCAGCCCGTCGTATGGCGCGGGCGGCGTGTACTACCGCGTGGTCACAACGCCTTGATCGACGGAAAGTGTTTGGGAAATACCGGGGAGATTGCAATGAATTCTTACTACAAAACTTTAGCTATCGTTGTGATGATAGCGCTCACCCTGTCCCTGTCCATCCGCGCGCATGCCCAGGGCCCGGCCGAGGTGGCTGCCGCAACGCCGCCAACGACTGCCGACGCGGCTCCGACAGCCCCGCTACCACCTGCGCCTGAGCCGCAGCAATCGACGGCTGATAGCACTAGCGACGGCTGGCGCGGCCAGATCGCGATTTACGGATGGTTCCCGGGGATACACGGAACCGTCGGCGTGGCCGGCCATGATGCCGGCATTCATGTCCCCTTCTCCGATGTGTGGCATACCCTCAAAGGGATAATTCCGATAGCGGTAGAGGCGGATAAGGGCCGCTTTCTCATTCCCATTGATTTCTTCTGGGTGAAACTGGGGGACGACAGAGGGATACCCTTTAATGAGCTCGGTCAGACTTCGGTGAATCTCCATCTGACGGAGTCTATCTTCACACCAAAGATCGGCTACCGGCTGGTTAACGCCGAGCACTTCAAGATTGATGCTCTCGGGGGGATTCGCTATTGGTACGTAGGCCAAGATCTTACCGTCGAACCCGCGGGAATTAGCCGCTCGAAGTCGGCTAACTGGGTTGATGGTCTGGGCGGCGCACGGTTCATAGTTCCCCTCGGTGAAAAGGCATCCATCATGGCGGCGGGCGACGCTGGCGCAGGCGGAGCTAACCTCGATTACCAGGCCGTAGGCCTACTGAACTACAACTTCACTCCCAGGTGGGGCGCGGCCGTGGGCTGGCGCTACCTGTATGTGAACTATCGTCCGACGAATAACCTGTTCATCTTCAATACCGCCATGACTGGCTTGGTGGCTGGAGTCAGTTATAGCTTTGGCGGCAAGCCGGCGGTTCCTCCAACGGCTAGCTGTTCGGTATCCCCGACAGAAATCTGGTCCGGCGATCCGGTGACCGCGACCATCAATACGCAGAACTTCAATCCCAAACACACCATCACCTACGCCTGGACGGCAAGCGGCGGAAGAATCTCGGGCACAAACACCACCGGCAACGTCGACACCACCGGTCTCACGCCGGGCAGCTACACCGTCAAGGGAACCGCAACGGATGAGAAGGAAAAGAAGAACAACGTCGCCAGCTGCGAAGCCTCGTTCACGGTGAAGCAGCCGCATCCGCCTGTGGCCGATTGCTCTGCCAGTCCGAACACAGTGAAGGCAGCTGAAGCTTCCACGCTGACTGTCAACGCCAGCAGCCCTGACAACTTCCCGCTGACCTACGCGTGGTCTGCGTCGGCCGGACACGTGAACGGCACAGGCGCGAGCGTTAGCCTCGACACAACCGGCGCTCCGGAAGGCGCTCCTATCACGGCGACCGCGACCGTCACCGATTCTCGCGGACTGAGCACCACCTGCTCCGCGACCGTCAATGTCCTCTCGCCGCCGGTCACCGTAGCCGAAGTCAGCGAGATCGGCGAATGCAAGTTCATGGACGCCAAGCGGCCAGCTCGTGTGGACAACACCTGCAAGGCAATTCTTGACGACGTGGCTCTCCGCATTCAGCACGAGCCTAACGGCAAGTTCGTTGTCGTGGGCTTCACCGACGATCAGGAGACCGTCACCGTAACCCAGCTGGGAGCCCAGCGCTCGGTCAACATGAAGTACTACCTGGTCAATGGCGAAGGTCAGCAGCAGATTGATGCCACGCGCATTGACGTCCGCACCAGCGGCACGGTGAAGGAGAAGGGCGCGAAGATCTACTTCGTACCTTCCGGTACAACCTTCACTCAGGAATTCGTTGTCGTTGACGAAACGCAGGTGAAGGGACAAGGCCGCAACGCTCCTGCGCCCAAGAAGAGAGCGAGAAAGGCGCCAGCCGCACAGGCTCCGCCGGCTCAGTAAGCAACTACAGTACAACCCATCAAGGGCCAACGGTTCAGCAAGACGGAGGCATTCATGAAGGGAAGATTTGTGGCAGCGGCGGCTTTAGCGTTAGTGCTTCCTGTTGTCGGCGCTATGGTCTCTTGCAAGAAGTCCGAAACACCACAATCCGCACAATCGACGGGCGAGACTGCCAAGACGTCGAATCCTGAGCAGCCACCGAAGCCCAACCCCGACCGCAACGCCTACTTCGGTGAGGAGCACATCCACACCAGTTGGTCGGTCGACGCGTGGCTCATGGGCAACCGCCTCACAGGACCCGATGACGCTTTGAAGTATGCGCAGGGCCAGACCATCAAGCATCCCCTGGGCTACGACATCAAGATCGACACACCCATGGACTTCATGGGTGTGACCGACCACTCGGAATATGTGGGGGTAACGAAGGAAGCCAACACGCCGGGATCGGCCACGAGTAAGTTGCCCGCAGCGCAGCCGCTTATTCTCAAGGACCCCAACAACAACGAGGATGTTCAGAAGGTGTTCACGTACCTCGTGAATATGCTCGCCGGACCTCCGGTAAAAGCTCTGATGAGTCCCGAGGTGGCCGGCTCGATCTGGAAGGAAAACGTCAGCATCGCGGATGCGAACAACCATCCCGGCAAGTTCACTGCGTTCTGCTCGTACGAGTACACCTCCGCTCCCGACAACCGGAACCTGCACCGCAATATCTTCTTCCGCGATTGTGAGAAGGTGCCGGCAATGCCCTACAGCGCTCTGGACTCCTGGCACCCCGAAGACTTGTGGAAGTGGATGGACGCGCAGCGCAAGGCGGGTAACGAGTTGCTGGCTATTTCGCATAACGCCAACTTAAGCGACGGCTGGATGTATCCCACCGACGTTGACAGCTTCGGCAGGCCCATCGACGCAGCCTGGGCAGCCGCCCGCGATCGTAACGAACGCCTGGTCGAAATCAAGCAGATCAAGGGACAGTCGGAGACCCATCCCTTGCTCTCCCCCAATGACGAGTTCGCCAACTACGAGATATTTACCGGCCTACTTGGTGCACCACCGACCGTTGGCCGGGTCGATCACATTCAAGGAAGCTTTGCGCGTCAGGCACTGAAAGACGGCATTACCATGCAGGACGTGCGCGGCTACAACCCTTACAAGCTCGGCATGGCTGGCGGCTCGGATTCCCACAACACCGGCAGTCCTTACCGCCAGGACAATTTCTACGGCGGTCACGCCCAGATCGACGGAACTCTCGAGCACCGCATGGCCGGGGTTATGGCGTTTGGCACGATTGACGTTCGCCTGGAGAATCCCGGCGGACTGACCGGAGTCTGGGCCGAGGAAAACACGCGTGAATCCCTTTGGGACG
This sequence comes from Acidobacteriaceae bacterium, assembly GCA_003165795.1. Classification (GTDB taxonomy): domain Bacteria; phylum Acidobacteriota; class Terriglobia; order Terriglobales; family Acidobacteriaceae; genus Bog-257. The sequence continues at coordinate 31 of PMWW01000022.1, read as the reverse complement.
CGATGTATCGCAAGGAAACCTTCGGCACCAG
>PMWW01000202.1 GCA_003165795.1 Acidobacteriaceae bacterium | reverse complement strand
TGAGTTTTTCGGGGGCAGATCAGCCGCACATGCCGCGCCCGGAAAACGGCCACTTCCGCGGCCCTTGCCACAATGAGGGATACCCAACTTCGCGCCGGCCCGCCAATTGAGGCTCCCGCGATGTAAGTGTGATTCTTGTAGACGAGGTGGGCCACCGATAGGCCCGCGATCGCTGCGAGGCTGGGGCGGAAGATGAACCGCGATCCTGGCCGCCAGCGGCCCTTTTACGCTACTGGGGAGACATGACTACGGTCCCCTGGCTTGCCGTGCAGGCTGCGCTGGCGGCATTGCTGTAGCTGCCCGACAGCTGTCCGGTCTCACTTGCCAGCGTACCCGTAACCGAGATGACCGTGTTGGTACTGGAGTCGGTGACGGTCATGCTGAAATTGCTCCCGCTGGTGGTGGCCGATGCCCGTAGCGTATTCGCATCGATGCACATGTTGCTGGGCGCAGCAACGCCCCCGTTATAAGTAATGGATCCCCCGCTGTAGCTGGTTCCTTCCTGCGACAAGGCCAACCCAAATACATAGGAAGGAGTCGCGCTGCCGGTCGGGTACATCACGACATTCCAGTTACCGTACAGCCCGACATTCGTGGGTGTGTTATTGCTGCCGCCGCAACCCGCCAGGGTCGCGGCCAGAATAAGTGCAAGGAGACAGGATAAAGCTCGCATAAATCTCGGGTGTGGATACTTGGAAATGGCCATGCAGTGCGTGAGCCTCCGTCACTCACCGTCCGGACAACCGTATGAAAACCCCGCGTAAGCCCGGAAGTTCCTGTAAGTGTTAGTTTATTCAAGTTGCGCTTTTGTCGCGCAACAAGATTATCCTATCTTTCCTTGCGGCTACAATCTCCCTCATGCCTGACGAGCTTCTGCGCTACCGTCCCCAGTTTCCCATCCTCGACCGAACTACCTACCTGATCAGCCACTCGCTGGGTGCCATGCCTCGCGACGTCGAGGAGTCGCTCCATCACTACACCGACCTGTGGAACACCCGCGGCGTTCGCGCCTGGGAAGACGAATGGTGGATGCTGGCCGCCCAGGTCGGCGACGAGATCGGCTCGTTGTTCAACGCGCCGCAAGGCTCGGTCGCGTGCCTGCAGAACGTCACCACCTGCCAGGCGACGGTGGCCTCGTGCTTCGACTTCAGCTCACCCCGCAACAAAGTGGTCTATACCGACCTGAATTTGCCCTCGGTGATGCATTTCTGGGAGGCGCAACGTGCCCGCGGCGCTCGCGTCGTGATGGTGCCCAGTGACGACACCATCCACGTCAACACTCAGCGCCTGCTCGACGCCATCGACGAAGAGACGCTGCTGGTGCCCATTTCGCACGTTATCTTCCGCAGCGCCTTCATCCAGGATGTCGAGGCCATCGTGGAGAAGGCGCATCGCGTCGGCGCTTACGTCCTGCTCGATTCCTTCCAGGCGACCGGCACGCTGCCCTTCGACGTGCAAGAGCTGAACGTAGATTTCTGTACCGGCGGAGTCTTGAAGTGTCTCTGCGGTGGCCCGGGCACGGCCTACCTCTATGTGCGTCCCGATCTGGCCACCAAGCTGGAGCCAACCTTTTACCGGACGAGATTCTGAACGAGATGAAGGTGGGGGTGTAAGGATGCAGCGGTCGGAACCAAGACCCACAGCGCTGTCGATCATTGTGGCACGCGAACCCAGAAAGGAACGGGAGGGGCAGAGTTCCTCCAGAGTTTCGTTGACATTTCGCCTTTTATTCGCTGACAATGTGAGCGGAGGTCTGCGCACGGTTATGGCTCTCACTCGCCGTCAGAAACAGGTGTACGACTTCATCTCTGGATTTGTGGACAAGCACGGCTACTCGCCTTCGTTCGAGGAGATCGCCGAAGGGCTCGGACTCAGTTCGCTGGCCACCGTGCATAAGCACGTCACCAACCTGGAGCAGAAAGGGCTGCTACGCCGCGATTACAATCGCAGCCGCTCCATCGATCTGCTGAAGCCGCGCGGCCTCATGAAGCAGTCCCTGGCAGTGGCCGCTGCTGCCGCGGCCGAAACCGGCATGAGCCTGCCCTTGATGGGACGCATCGCGGCAGGCCACCCGCTGGAGGCGATGGAGAATCCCGAGTCCATCTCGCTCGCCGACTTTACCCGCTCCAAAGATGTGTACGTGCTGCAGGTGATGGGCGAGAGCATGCAGGACGAACACATCGTGAACGGCGACTACGTCCTGGTGGAGAAGGCCAACGTGGCTCGCGATGGCGAGATCGTGGTCGCTCTGGTGGGCGGCAGCGACGCTACGCTGAAACGCATCTACGTCGAGGGCGACAAGGTCCGCCTGCAACCTTCGAACGCTGCCATGCAGCCCATCATCGTCCCGGCCGCCTCGGTGCAGGTGCAGGGACGGGTGATTGGCGTGCTAAGGAAGTATTGAAGAGCACCGGCAAGTGAATAGTGCCCTGGATGTCTGGATGCAGGCCCCAGAGATTGTGGGACCGTCTGCCGTTCCGTCCGCATGCCATTGGGCGGACCGGAGTGGCAGATTTCGGGAGCGGACCACACTAGGACCGCCGACTGCTAGTCAGAACTCGCCCGCCGGGTTGCTCAGCGGCTGCTGGCGCATGACCTCCTCGATCAGCATCGTGAACATCTCTTCCACGCCTTCGCCGCTCTTGGCGCTGGTGAGCTTGATCTTCCAGCCTTCACTTTCCAGCTTTTCCAGTTCCGGAGCAGAGATCTGCCATTTGTCCCACAGGTCTGACTTGTTGACCACCAACACAAACGGAATATCGCCCACTGCCTCGAGTGCTCTCTTATGAATGCTCTTGGCGGTGACCAGCGTTTCGGCCCAGGTGCCGTCGCAGATCAGGAAATATCCTGAAGCTCCGCGCAGATAAGAGGTCTGGACCTGGGAGCGGGAATCTTCCCCCGCCAGGTCCCATACCATCAGCAGGACGTCCTGGTCGCCTACCTTGATTTCCTTCTTGTCGATCTTCACGCCCACCGTGCTCAAATATTTCGCGGAAAAAATTCCTTGCACGAAGCGCGCGACCAGACTTGTCTTTCCTACCCCGAAAGAACCCAGCATGCAGATCTTCTTTTGGACCACTTGGCTCATTGTCTTTCTCCCTGGGCCTGCGACTGGACCTTCAGCGTAACACTGCGATTCACTTCCAACTGATAAGCCGCCGAACCGTGACGAATAGGCTCGCTGTCGCCCAATCCTACCGCGCTGATCATGTCCGAGGGAATGCCTCGTTCGCGAAGCGCATCATAAACGTGCTGGGCCCGTTGCTCGCTGAGGGCGGTGTTCTTGGTTTCGGCGCCGGTATGGTCAGCGCGGCCGGAGAGGACGACTTTTGTCTGGTGTCCCAGCTTGTCGGCCGTCTCCTGCATCTTGTTCAGCGACTCTTCGATGTTGTCGATGCGGATCGACTGGTCCGGCGTCAGCACGCTCGAATTCACGGGAAACAGTACCATCTGCTGTTCCAGCCGGCGCTTCTCCGCGGCGAAATCGCGTTCCCGCTGGAAGTGCTCGTCCAGCGACTGATAGGGCATGAAGCGGGCCTCAAGGCTCGCGGCGGGAATGCCGGACTCGGCAGCCAGTTGGAGCGGATCCGGCGACAGCGGGTCGCGCATCCCCCAGACCCAGTAATGTCCCCAACTGCGTTCGGCGCCCGTGACCACGATGCCCGGCTGATTGCTTAGCCGCGTCAGATATTGCTCCCAGCGACTGTTGCGCCGGTGAAGAAGAGCACCAAACGCGACCAGCGCCAGCACCACAAAAGCCAGTGCTCCTACCAGCCACCATGACTGCTTTTTCGGACGCCCGGTCTGGCCGAGCAGGCAATTCTGCAAGTGTGGACGGGCGGCATCGAACGCACTGGCATCTCCGTTGAAAGACGCCAGCGCGGCGGCGAATTCCTGATGGATCAACTCATTCTCGCGCGCGAAGACGTTGCGCAGCTCTGGGGGCGGCGTTCCCAGAATCGTTCCCGCCAGCAGAGCTTGCGGCCCATGATGCACCCAGATGAGGAACTCGCCCGCCTGCATGGTTTCCAGGTCTTGCGAGTGCTGGCTGGTGAAGGAGTCGCGAACGAAATCCTGGATCGCGGTCAGCATTCCGGAGACGAGCTCAGCTTCGCTTACTCCTTCGCCTTGCACCGAAATGTGCTGCAGCACTAGTCCGGTTTCGCGATGGATCAGGAATACCTGCTGCACCTTGTAGCGCAGGCTGCGCAGTAGCGCGATCTCGCCGTAGGATTTGCCGGTGCGTAGCGCCTCGAAGCGCCACTTCATGCTCTCGAACGACAAGCTACGCTCGAGCATAATGTTGATGTTCTCGGCCATGCTGCGAAAGGCATTGGCCACAGCCTTGCGGACGCTCTCGCCGATGATAGGAGCCAGCGACGTGGCGAGCAACCGGGGATTGCGCGCGACAGAGATTTGCAGCGCCTGCTCGACAATGGGATAAAACGAGCGTTGCAGTTCGCGGTCGCGCTTGAGCGAGAGAGCTACGGCTTTGGCGAGGACTTGGCTGAGTTCTGCGGCACGGACGTTAGGATCGTCGAGCCGCTTGTGCAGTTCCTGCAGCTCGACAATTTGCTGCCCCAACAGCAATGCGCGCAGTTCGGCCAGTTCGTCGGGGCGATGGTCGAACTCAGAGTCGCGTTTCAGGTCAGCCGGCTTGGAGGCCATGGGACCTCATGCTCCGGCGCTCCGGACTGGCTTGGGCCGCTCCTTGAGCTCTTCGCTTTCGTCCTTTAGGCGCACGGCCAGCTCGACGAAAAGCGCGGCCAGCGCGGAACGGTCGGTCTTGGCATGACGCAGTTCCTCGACGCGAGTTTCCAGCAACGCACTGAGGGACTCGTTGCGCTGGCGAATCTCGTCGAGCAGCTTACGCGACTCGGCCATCAGCTCCTGGCGGGCCGCGCTGCGGTCCTGGGCCAGCCGGTTGTCGAGGTCGAGGATCTTCTTGGAGAGCTGTGCCGCCGAGGTCTTCAGCTCGTGCGAGATGTTGTTGAGGGTTTCTTCGCGCTCATCGCGCTCCGATTTCAGGCGTGCCGCCAGCGATTCCGTCTCGCTCTTAAAGAAGGCTTCCAGCGAGTCCAGACGGCGCCGCATGGTGTCTTTGATCTCAGAAGTCTCGCGGGCCAGAGCTTCTTCTAGCCGGGCGAAGCGGGCTTCGTAGTTCTTGATCTGCGAACCGAAGAGGATCTCGCGGATCTTCTCGACGCTGGCGCCGCTGGCCTCCGCTGTCTCGGCAACGGCCGCCTCGACAGAATTGGGTTTGCCAGTCTTCTCTTTGGACTCCTTCTCACGCATCGGGACAGAACTCATGCCGCTCCTCCGTTAAGTGCAACATTGCAGGAGCAACATGCTATACCGAAACGGCCCGGCTGAGAACTACTGTCTTTGAGGGAAGGCCGGAGGCGCGACCTGAGGCCGCGCCCCTTGGAGGTTATTTCGGTAGTGGGCTGTTTTGAAATTCCGCTCCCTCAAACCAGCTTGGCTTGAGAATCGCCTCTTTGATAGTCGGTAACTTTCACGATTTCGTAGCTCGGCTTAAGGACTTTTGTTCCTCTCACTTTTTGCCGTTCCAACAAATCTACGGTCAAGAGGTCGGATTCGTTAAGCCGCACGTCTCCATTCGCATATTCATTAAGAAAATGATTGTCTTTGATCGTGGCCGTTATGATCTCATCGCCACGCCAGAAAGACCAATCCTTGGGGTCATTTCCAAACGCCCCTCTTTTGGGATTCAGGAAAACCCCATAGTGCATCGTTTCTTTCACTTTTTCGGCGGCATCTGCCGGAGTTGGAGATGGCATTGCAAATTCTTTGATGATCGGTATTTCGTCTCTTTTCACAACAACAGCGGCCGCCTCGTCGCCCTCGACATACGTTTTCACATCGTCTATGGATGGCGCGTCCAGCATTGGAGGGCCGTATATCTGATAGATGTTTTGGGTTATGCTGGCATTAGAGAGTAGCGTATGCACGTTGCCGTCAACGGTGATGCTGTTGTCGTCTTGCGAAGTGTAGCGGTACGCCCCAGGGCCAACCTCCTCGACCGATTTTGGCTTTCCCTTTAAGAATTTGATGGCCTGAACGGCTCCGATTGCCGTAGTTCCTATCCCTGTTGAGATAAGGCCAATACTTCGCAAGAGGCTGTTGAGTTGCTCCAATGAGTGCGGCGTAATGAAGTCGATAAACTGTTGCAGGTGGCTGGGGGAAAACAGGTTCAAATCGACTATGAACGACCCCTCCCGGAAAGGCTTTACGTTTACGCCAATACCTTGCCCATCCGGGAAAAGCTCACGATTGCTTTTGATCTGCCCCCGAAAAACTC
>PMWW01000193.1 GCA_003165795.1 Acidobacteriaceae bacterium | reverse complement strand
GCGATGCCAGAGCCACAAGGGACGAGCTCTTGCCAGCCACCACAGGGGGCCAACCATGGGCTTTCACACAAGAAACGCCGCGACACTTTGGTCACAAGACTCGCTGCCAGTGGGGGATGGTAGGCTGTGGACATGACTGACCAAGACCCAAGTGACAAACAGAGCGCAGCCGTTATATGGGCGCGCTATTCGCAGATCGCTTTTATCATTCCCGCGGCCGTGGTCGTAGGGCTCTTGATCGGCAAGCTATGCGACTATTGGCTGCACACGCGCTGGCTCTTTCTGGTCGGCATCATCGTCGGAGCAATTGCGGGCTTTGTTGACATGATTCGCATGATAACCAGGCAGAAAAGTTAAGCGCCGGGTGCGGGCGGTAGCCGCTTGTGCATCGATCGTGTTGTCATCTGCGATACAGTAGCTTGCTAATGGCGACGCCCCAGCCAACGCCTTCGGTTGTCGAAGCTTTCTTCGACCAAGCCTTGCCGCGCATTCGCAAGTTCTTGCTTGCGCTAGCGACCCTCGGCATGGTGGCCTGCGCCCTTCTCTTCCGCTGGCCAGTCACGGCGGGATTCCTGGTGGGAGCGATTGTCTCGTATGTGAACCAGGTTTGGCTGGAACGCGCAATCGATGCTTTGGGAGAGCGAATTACGGCCGCACAGAGCCGCGAACGGGGCGGGCTGATCGTCTTCCGGGCCCTGCTGCGCTACGTTTTCATCGCCGTGGGAGCCTATGTTATATTTAATGTTTCCCTCGCGGGTCTCTACGGTTTCCTGGGCGGCGTATGCCTTCCCATTGTGGCCGTAGCCTGCGAAGTTGCGGTAGAAATATTTGTTATGCTGCGGCGCGGATTCTGACTTCCCGAACGATAATTTGGCGCGCTGATCGGCTGGCGCCGACCGTGTGTCCAACGGCATAATCGCGGTAATTGATTCGATTTGTACGAGCTGGTCCTTCATGCCTGAGCAACTCTGGTTAACCGCACTCCTGAATAGGTATTTCGCCGGGGTCGCGAATGCGATCCTGAACGCTTTCCATCTGCACGCGGCATATCCCCGGGCGCCGATTACCAACTACATGGCCATGCAACTGCTTGTATTCGTGCTGCTGGTCTTGTTCTTTGCCATCGTTCGCGCGCGCCTTTCGGTTGACGATCCGGGCGCCCTGCAGCACGTGATAGAAAGCATCAATTCCTTCATCAGCGAGCAGAGCCAGGAAGTGATCGGCCATGATTACGAGCGCTACGTCGGATACCTGACCGTGCTGGGCCTGTTTATTCTGGTGGGCTGCCTGATTGGTCTCGTGCCCGGCTTCGAGACGGCGACGGCCAGTCCATCAGTGCCGCTAGGATGCGCATTAGTCACCTGGTTCTACTACCATTTCCAGGGTATCCGGAAAAACGGTTTTGGCTACGTAAAGAACTTTTTAGGACCGGTTTGGTGGCTGGCGCCTCTGATGTTCGTGATTGAGGTATGCAGTCATCTTGCGCGGGTCCTGTCGCTCACCATCCGTCTTTTTGCCAATATGTTTGCCAGTGACATGGTGACGCTGGTGTTTTTCACCCTGTTCCCGATCGGTATTCCGATAATTTTCATGCTGCTGCACGCCGGCGTCGCCATCATCCAGACGTATATCTTCGTCTTGCTGGCAACGGTCTACATCGGCGAAGCGGTGGCCCACGAGCACTAGAAGGCAGCCGTTAGCATTTGGCAACTGCGATTTAGCCAAGAGCTAAGTCCTAACGGCTGAATGCAAGTTTGTTGTCAGCGTGAGGGCGTCAGCACGGTGAACGTCAACCACCCCCTGGCAGCGATTCATAAGGAGAAACAGATGCGGAAAATAACGATGGTATTTTTTGCGCTGCTGGCCATTGCAATGATGGCCCTGCCGGCGTATGCGCAGGGCGGAAGCGCCGCTGCTCCAGGTGGCGCCAACTGGGTCGCCATTGCTTCCGGATTCGGCATCGCCATTGCTGCGGGCTTGGCGGGTCTAGGACAGGGCCGCGTCGGTGCCGCGGCTTGCGAAGCCATGGCTCGCAATCCTGCCGCACGTCCTGCGATTCAGCTCGCCTTGATTCTCGGCCTGGCCTTCATCGAGTCGCTGGTGTTGTTTACGCTGGTTATCATTTTCGCCAAGGTCGTCTAGGTATCGTCCTTGGTCCATTGGCTACGCCCCGTCTTCGGATGGGGCGTTTTGCTTTCAACTTGGTTGTGATCGAAGGAAGCTGGCCACGGAGGACGGATCTAAAATCCAGGAGGCGGTGTGGCCGGCGTACTTGATTGCGAGAGGTGGCGGAAGACGACGGTGCTGCCTGGTCTCGCCAACGAGTTAGCGTCCTAGACGGGCTTCACGTGCTCGTTGGAGTGGGGCGAAAGTTTCGGCGTTCTGGGGCCTAATTGGGGCAGGCAAGACCCTGCGATTCACCTCGCACTTGGAAATCCTGCAATCGTCATCCTTCCGGTTTAATTGCGGGGGCGGTCTTTGCCCGGAGAGATGTCGCCGTACCGGTCGAGTAGGCGCCCCCTGTTTCCTGATCTACAAATTACCGGCTGAGGAAGCGTCTCGTTGAGTGCCCGGCTGACTTTCGCTGGCGCTGGTCTCAGCCGTGTTCTGCATGAGCCGCGTCAGTAGGGCGATCTCAGACTGCGCCACTGTTACGTGGTAGCGCGCATCTTGCGGAATCGCAGGGTCCCGGCTCAGCAGATAGAACAATTGCATCAGTTCCTGCAACTTGTTGTTGGCGGTATCGAGCGCACCCTCAGTTTTCCAAATGGAACGGGCTGGAAGCGGAGCTGTTGCGAGGAACGGACGCCGCTTTTTCGCGTCGTCAGAAGTTGTATCGTCAGGCTGTTGTCTTGCAGAACCGGTTCGGCTGGATGTTTCCAATTTGCTGCCATGCGGATGATTCAATTGTCTTCCCTCATCAAAATACATCGCTGTTCTTCCTTCCGTTAATACACGCCATTGGTTCCTAAAGCGCGAGCAATTGGGATGAATTCTGCGTAAATGCAGATAGACTGCACCCTGATACTGAACATCTCACACGCTGGCTGGGAGTCAGAGAGAAAAGGGATCTAGCAAAGCCGAACGCAGTTCAACTCGATAAGGTTCGGAGAGCGAGTTATGTGTGCTTCCGCCGTTGGTGCAGAGAGGGAGAAAAATTCAGATATCGGCTGGAAGATGGTGAGCGACGCGGTTACCGCGAAGCTGGTTCGAGGAAGGTGACGACCGGCAACGCCGACCTGCGTCAGCAACGGCGAGAAAGCTAAGGACACCACCGCCGCCATCAGCAAGAAAACTACGAACCTGTGACAGCGCAATGCCATGTATTCGCGATCCTACAAACGCTGGGAAAGCCCAGGTTCACGGCCTCATAGTCTTTGACGCCTTCAGGTGACCAAGGTTATCCGGTTACGAGAAAATTGATGCGGACACCTGAGGCGACGCGCATGACTGCCCCGGTCTAGCAAATTGTATCGAGGAACTTCGTCATCGGACGGCCAGCGTTCCAAAGCATGTATCGCGGATCAGCGCGCCTCCGCCAAGCAACGTTGTCTTCTTGCGGACATATAAAGGCTACATCGGCAGAGTTGTGGGACAAGTGGCAGATATCCGCACCAAGTTCCCTGAAGATCCTCGCTTCCGGATAAGGTGGGACGTTCAGCTCTCCAACCGACCAGTCGTAGATGTCAAGTCGGCTGTTGTTGCCCGAAAGATGCGTTATGTACCCGTGCAGATAGTCAGGAAGCTGGTCTGCCACTGCAGTGTTTACAAAAATGTTGCCTCCATCGACATTGCCGGAATAAAGCGACCAGGAAAGATACGAGTCCCACCAACCGCAGAAGCTGAAGAGAGGCATTATGATGACCAAAAGCAAGAGTACCTTTTGAAAAGCAAACCGGTTGTTCCAAATAATTTCGGCAAACGAGAACCTTGTTTTCCAGAACAGAAGATAGAAAAACGCTATCATCGCCAAGTTCCAAGGCCAAACCACGCTGTTAGAGTTGGATCCAAAGGGTCCAATGCTTAATAGAACGAAC
>PMWW01000055.1 GCA_003165795.1 Acidobacteriaceae bacterium | reverse complement strand
GAACAGTATCTGTGTGCAGCGGTGTTGCGCCCCGGCTTTTGCAGGCTTGGCCGAGTCTCTAACATTTCCCCTGGTACAAAATTCGCCGGCCGCGACACGCTGATTTCTGCAGTTTCCGCGGAGACTCTTCCGCAGTATCCTGAGGTTTCAGAAGATCCTAGAGAGTGGTGGCCGATAGGTCGAACGCCGGTTCCACACGCGGGCGCCCCCCGTGCCACCTTCCAAGTGACTTCGAGAAGTAATAACTGGCCGCTTGCATAGGAGTGTTTGGACCGTGGCGATTCGCTGGAAGGACTTTCCTCACAAAGAAATCTTCGCTGACATTCATTCAAGGCTCAATCAGAATGCTGTCGAACGCACTGCCGATGATTCGTTGCGGCACATTCTTCGACGTCGGCTGCACTTTCTCATCCCCGACGAACATAGCCGTTTCATCCAGTTGGAATCGCGCCACATCGTAGAACGCCTGCGTTGTACGCGTGACGCATATCGGGCGTTTACCGACGCACAGGGGTGCAGCCCTGCCAGCGAGGCGTACTGGGTCATCTTGCGCTTTTCCGTCCTGCCTACCGCGGTCGCAAGTCTCCAACGAAGCGTAGTCGATTACGCCAGACTGACTCGGGTTCCTGGCGCTGATTTATCGCTTCTCTTCGGCATTTTGACCGAGGCCTGCCATGTTCCGAGGCTCGATGGAAAGGCTGGAAGATTAGACTTTGATGATCGAACTCCAGCAACTAATACCGAGATCCAAGGGCTTGCGGGAAAGGTCAGCGAGGACACATTGCTCTGGTTGGAAGATCATCGCGTCGGTCATCCTTTTGGAGACGGTCCGTTTGCTGCAGATGACGCATCGTCCATCCATCGCAGCTGGGCTTTATGTGCGCTGCCCGATCAAATGACGCTGATTGACTGGATGCCCGTTCGCGAGAAGCTGTGGCGTGCCTGCGTCCCTTGGACGGAGGGACTTGCGACTCTCGTCGGGTGTGTGCAGGATGAGTTACTGTCGCAATGCTTTGCTCTGTCGCCCGACGGGCAGGTGCGGGAACTCAGATGGAAACAACAATCACCGGAATTTGAAAGCGTTGTGGTTCCGGAGCCTACGAACCAGTTTATCAAGGTTGCCGGAGCATGGACGGTCACGTTTATGGGCAACACAGTCAGGCTTCCAGCGAACATAGTTGGCCTCGATTACGTTTCTGCCATCCTTCGCTGCGAGGGCCGCCCAATCGGCGCTCTCGAATTGCTGCACGTCGCGGGTGGTCACGCGAACTCGCACGCCATTGAGAATGCCTTGGACTCGCTCCGGGAGGAAATGGACGAAACTGATGAGGGTGAGGCGGTGGTTCATTCTGACTTGCAGCAACAAACTTCACGCGGGATGCGATTTTGGATGATGTTGGCCGGAAAAGATTGCAAGCGAGGCAGGATGAGTTGGAGAAGCAAACGGCCGTTGCGATCGAGGTTGGGGACACTAATAAGGCCCATCGGTTTCAAGATGAATACGATCAGATTGAGCGGGAGCTTGAGCGGTCTTGCAATATTTACGGGCGCCCACGAATATTCGGCTCCGAGAATGAAAAGGCTAGGGTTAGCATCACCCAAGCACTCAGACGAGCGTACGCCAAAATTCGAGTGCGTTCCCCCCCAGGCTGGCGACCACTTAAAGTCCGCCATAGCAACGGGCTCAGAATTCTGGTATCGAGACAAATCGATCAAATGGAAATGTTGACTTTCTCTTCGCGTCCCGTTCTCCCAATGACAGACGAGATCCGTGTTTGTAACGCCCGGCGTCACGATTCGTGACACCGAGTGTTACGCAGGTATCTACAGAGGCCCCTTCTGGGGCGGCCCGTAAATCCAGCAAAAGGGCGAAACGCCAGAAATATCCGCTCCTCCGTGCTGGAGACGCACTTTGCCATCCAGGAGGCTCCTGGTGGTCAGGTAACACGGAACAAGCGGCTCGGACAAAAACCAGCGCCACTTTCGGCGGTTAAGTGGTCAAAAAGATCAGAAAACAGGATGATTTTGGAACCGAGAACAAACTAGGTAACGGATGCAGGACCTCGGGCGCAACTCGCAGATGACCGCTCCACCGGACCGTGTTATCGTTCTTCCCGAGGCGAACTCCAGCCTTCCGCTGAAAGGGGATTTTGAGCGGATGGCAAGACGGAGGTTTCAAAACCCGAAACCGTTTCGGGAAGGCGCTTGGTGGTGGATCTTTGTCAGGAGAGACGTTTTCAGTGGGGGTAAGCCATCGCGCCGCAAGGAAAGAGTCAAACTTGCTCCAGCAACCATGCCGGAGCGTGAAGCACGGAAGGTCGCTGCCGAGTGCCTCAGACCGCTCAATCAGGGTCTTGAGTCCATCGGATCAGCAACAAACTTCACTACCTACGTGAACGACACTTACATTCCGGTGGTGTTGCCCTTGATGGCTACGACAACGCAAAGCCGATCCCGTGGGGTGATCCAGAATTATCTTCTGCCCGCATTCGGTAATGCTTGTCTGCGCGATCTTGGCACACTGCAACTGCAACGTTACTTCAGCGGCATGACTGGGAGTGGGTTGTCGCACGAATCGAAGGACAAGATCCGTGACGTGCTCTCCAGTGTGCTTGGGTCCGCGGTCCGCTACCAACTCCTAGTCAAGAATCCGATGGAGGGTGTGCAGCTTCCTCCGGGCACGATCGGCAAGAGAGTCAGGAAGCCGAACATCACATTGGAGCAGTTTGACGAGCTTGTAAAGCTGATACCGGAACCTTATGCCACCATGGTTTATGTGGCGGTGTACTCGGGCCTGCGAGTCAGCGAACTAATCGGGTTGCGTTGGAACGACGTGGGATTCGATAGCTTGATGGTCGATGAGCGGTGCTGCCGCGGGGACTGGTCCGCGCCGAAGAGCGAAGCCAGCAACGCGCCGGTAGCCGTCCAGCGGCACGTCATCGAGCGCATTCACTCGCTGAAGTTGAAAACCGTAACCGTACGTGCCGGCACTGCCGTCCGGCGTTATAAGCTCGTCAAGTCCGATGGGCCTGACCACCTGGTGTTCCAATCAGTACGGGACGGCAAGCCAATGCGCGACAACAACATTCTTTCCCGCTTTATCAAGCCAGCGGCTAGAAAATTGGGCTTGAGCTTTATCAACTGGCGGTGTCTCAGGACGTCTTACGGCACCTGGCTGAAAAGGGAAGGCGCCGACATGAAAGACATTCAAGGGCAGATGCGGCACTCGCGGATTTCTACGACGATGGACATTTACGTTCAGGACATTCCAGAGTCGCGGAGACGGGCGGTGGAGAAGCTGCCCTTGCCAACGACGGTGCAGTAAAGTTTTGGAACGGAACGCAATGGAACCGGGATGCAAGTTATTAATTCTATGGTGGCCAGGGACGGAGTTGNNGCCAGCCTTTTCAGGGCTGCGCTCTACCAGCTGAGCTACCTGGCCACGAAGCGAGAGTCGCTAGTGAAGGGTTGCTGCGGCAGAAGAATTATAACAATGGGGAAGGGCCCGCGCCAAACTTGGGGCGGAAAACCTGTCGCTCGATCGATTCTAGAATTTGCCGAATCCACCGTAAGCATGTAGGAGTTGGTGCTGCCGTTGGTCATGGCGCCCGTCATCTGTGAAGGAGATTAGCTGACGGTGCCGAGGTGGAGAGAAAAATCCCCACCCCGGCAAAAGAGGCTTGGGTGGGCCACCCTCCGCGCCATCGACGTTGACCGCAAGAGGCTTGCCGTTATCACCATTGAAGGGTGCTGCCGACAAGGCAAATAAGCACCTGAATCGAAAGCCCGCAAAGCGGACTGGCATTCTCCCCGCCAACTTCAGGTTACAATTTTCGGTAGTGGGGGAATTCCCCACTACCCGACTTTCTGCACCCACCGTCAGGACTACTCAACCACCGGATAGAGCGCCTCCTGCAACCCCGGCGCGGGGCCACTGTCCTACATTGTGTCAGGCGGCACGATATCGACGCGGCGCTGCTGCTGGTAGCAACTGTCGTCGGTCGCCTGGCAAACGGGATAGAGCTTGCCCCAGCCGGTGGCGAATCCGATCTGGGACTGGTTGACGCCTTGGCCCACCAGTTTCGATTTCACGAATTGAGCCCGCCGGTACGACAGCACCAGATTGTAGAAAATGTCGCCGCGGATGTCGGCGTAGCCCTGGATCCAAAGGTGGGCGTCGGGATGCTGCTTCAGCCAGTCGGCGTTCGCCTGCAGCGTGGCGGGATCGACAACGCGGTTGTAGATGTTGAAGGGGAAATAGACCTGCTTCACATTCTGGGTGACTTCCTGGGCTTGGGGGGAGGCTGCGGTGTTGTCCTGCGCCACGGCATTGCTGGCGGGAAGCAAGACGCTGACTGCAATCAGAAACGCAGCACAAAAAATCCAAGAGCGTTTGTTCGGCACAAGGTTTCGCATAACTCCTCCGTCGGTAGTTTCTTGCAGATCGTGCAAAAATGTGCGCAACCAACTCACCCCACACGTTCGGGCTTCGCCCCGCGTGCAGTTCGGCCGCGCCGACCCGTTTCTCTGGCAGCATAGATGACGCATATTACAGGAAGATGAAATCTTGGGGCGGAAATATTCACCAGAACCAGCCGTTAGTTCCGAACCACGGTCCCAGCTATGTGCCGAGGCCTGCGCAATTTCCAGGCTGCCAATCCGGGGTTATTCGCGGAACTTTCACTTTACATTCACAAGCCTGTAACTTTTTCACCTTAGGATTTTGCTGACCATTTCATGGCGAATTTCCAAAGTTTGTACCCGGTGCGGGGTTGCCGTTCTTGTTGTAGATTCATTCCGCCCGAATTGCGCTTTCAGGAGAAAAAATGAAACGACATCTGGCTCTAGCGCTCTCGGTACTGATTACGACGAGCGTGTTCGCGCAGACCGACTCCCAAACATCGAAGCCAAAAACGAGCCATCGCGGCAGTGCGGCCCCGGTTTCGAAGCAACTGGAGGACATGAAGGATGCGATCTCTGCTCAACAGCAGCAGATCCAGCAACTACAACAGCAAATCTCAACCCGCGATCAGGCGATTCAGCAACTCCAATCCCAGGTGACGCAGGCCCAATCGTCGGCGCAACAGGCGCAACAAGCGGCGAATGCAGCCGCCAACTCACAGAGCACCGCCAGTGCCGACCAGATCGGCGCGCTGCAACACGACGTGACGGACTTGAAGACCGTCTCCGGCAGCACCGTGAACGAGCTGCAAGAAACCCAGAAGCGGGTGGCCGGTCTGGAGAATCCGCTGTCGATCCACTACAAGGGAATCACCCTTACACCGGGTGGCTTCCTGGCGGCAGAAACCGTGTGGCGTCAGCACGCGGAAGGCGCCGATATTAATACCTCGTTCAATTCGATTCCGTTCAGTGGTGCCTCGGGGGCCCACATGTCGGAATTTTACGGCTCAGGCCGTCAGTCGCGTCTCTCGCTGCTGGCACAAGGCAAGATGGACCAAACCGACCTGACCGGCTATGTGGAAGGCGACTTCCTGGGCACCGCCGTGACCTCTAACAACAACGAAAGCAACTCCTACGTCTTCCGCCAGCGGCAGGCTTGGGCCCAGGCCGCGCTGCATAACGGCTGGAGTTTTACTGGCGGCCAGATGTGGAGCTTGGTCACGGAAACCCGGCAGGGCACGGACAACCGCACAGAAGCTTTGCCCATGACCATCGACCCGCAATATACCGTGGGCTTCAGCTGGGCGCGGCAATACGCCTTCCGCGTCTCCAAGGACCTCAGCAACAAGGTGTGGCTGGCGTTCTCCGTGGAGAACTCGCAAGAGACCGTCACCACGCACGGTAACACCGCTGACTACCTATTTGGTTCGCAGGGTCTGGCTGGCGGCTTATACAACTCCAGCATCAGTTCCTGTTCCACGGCTACGGTGAGCGGATCTCCGGTCACCACCTGCACCAACAACGCCAACTACTCCTACAATCCATCGCCCGACTTCATTGGCAAACTGGTGTTCCAACCGGGATTCGGCCACTATGAAGTCTTTGGCGTAGTCAGCCAATTCCGTGACCGCGTCTTCCCCGACGCCGGATTGAGCACACCTTCTGCCGCCGGCGCTTATAACTATTCCACCTGGACGGGCGGCTATGGCGCCAACGCCCGCTGGTCCTTCGACCAGAAGCACTTTGATTTTGGTCTTCACTACCTCGGTGGCCGCGGCATGGGCCGCTACGGAACCGCGGGACTGGCGGACGCTGCGGTAAGTCCGAGCGGCACGGTGGCTCCGATTCTGAGCAACCAGGGACTGGTAACGCTGGAATACCACTCTCAGAAATGGGACTGGTACGCCAACGTGGGTTCAGAAGCCGACGCACGTACCGCCTTTCTCAACTCCAAAGGCAAGCCTGTCGGCTATGGCTCGCCTCTAGCTAGCAACGCCGGTTGCGGTGTCGAGACCCTGCCCAGTTCGGGGTCGGGCGTTTTGTCTGCCGGCTTCAGCCCGGGCGCCCTGGCCAGCTGTAACGGCGACACCCGCAACATCATTGAAGGCACCATCGGGTTCTGGTACAAGCCTTACAACGGCCCCAAAGGCCGGCTGCAGTTCGGTCCGCAGTACTCCTATGTGGATCGCAACAGTTGGAGCGGCATAGGCGGGCCCTACTCAGGTCCCGCTCCGAACGCTGTCGATAGCATGTTCTTTACTTCCTTCCGCTACTACCTTCCGTAAGCGGCTCGGGTGGCCGGAGTCTCGGCCGGTCACCCGATTTTTTCTCCGCCGCACAATTCCTGACAGCTCGCATCAATCGGGATAGAGTACTCTATACCTTCCGCAATAGTCTGAGCTGAAGTGTGGTGCGCTCATGTAATAGAAGTTGCGGCGGTTAATGGTATAGGAAGAGTATTTACGCTTGCGCAAAGTAGGAACACGATGGGAAAGGGCCATTAAGGGTGATTATTGAAGGAGAACACAATCACCTAGCTAGTGTGGTGTCCGGCAATTTCATGTCATAACTGCGAAGATACAGTGTTGCCGGAACGTCCTCACCTCAGCGGCTAAAGCCGCCCTNNCACGGCTGAAGCCGTGCCCTTTCCAACACAACGGCTGAACTTTGCCACGAACTAGCGGGACATGATACTAGCGATTCCGATATAAGCAACGATGCGTACCCTACCCCGAACGGCTCAGGCAATGGCTTCATCCTTCAGCGGGGACTAGCCGTCAACATCGAGCTTCGCCATCCCACTACACCCGCACAATCATCACTTCGGTGGACTTGGCCAAGGCGGCGGCCTTGTCATCCATGTGTATTGCCCCTATCCCCGGAGAGGTCAATCCGTTTCCACCCCAAGTACAAGATCGAGGCCGGCGGCGTCAACGAATGCCCGGAAGTCGCGGTCTCGCGTGAGGAGCAAAATGCCCCGGTCGATACAAGTCTGGGCGATTAATGCGTCGCCTAGGCGCGCCTTGCGCCGCTTTGCTATTGCCTTGGTCCGCAGTACTCCAGCGCGTCGCCAATAACCCAGTTCGATCTCGATCATGGGGACTTCCGAGAGGGTTTTGGCAACGGCTGAAGGAAGCTTGGGGTCGCTTAACAGTTCAGTGAGCACCATCGGCACCATGATTACCTGCCGGTCCTGTAGCGCCCGGTCGAGCAACTGCGCGTCTTCGCCTTGGCTGCCTTCTAGAAAAGCGATCCATGTGCTGGTATCGGCGGCAATCATCGGTCGGCCTTCAGCTGCGCTGAAGTGCGGCTGAACCGGACTTTGCCTCGGAGCTGCCGCAGGCGAGCGTAGGTTCGCGAAGCCGCAACCAGCTGCAGTCCGGTACGGACCGTCTGGGTGATGCCTGTACCGCTGGCGCGTTGCGCCTTTTCGAGGAGATCCAGGGGTATTTCAACCGTGATCTTACGCGCTGTTCCCATAACCTTCGAGTGTACCGTATTCAATACCAGCATTCGATACGGTGTTTTGCGGGCCGTTCCCCGCTCCGTCAGTCGGGTCCGGAGGCAACGCCGGCCTTCGCCGGTCCCACTACACCCGCACGATCATTACTTCGGTGGACTTGACCAAGGCGGCGGCCTTGTCGCCACGCTTCAGTTGCATCTCGCGGGCGGCGTCGGCGGTAATGATGGAGGTGATGTGCTGTCCGCCGATGGAGAGCTTGATCTGCGCCAGCAGGCCTTCGATGCGCACCTCGACGATGCGTCCGACCAACTGATTGCGCCCGCTGATGGTGCGGAAGTTGGCCCGGCTCTCGGCCGGCTGCTTGCCCAGCGACTTGAAGAGGAAGCGGTCGATCTCGCTTTGCGGGATGCGATGATGGCCGCCCGCGGTTTTGACGGTGCGCAGCTTGCCCTTGTAAATCCACTGCTTCAGGCTGGCATAGCTGATGCCCAGGACGGCGGCGGCGTCGCGGGGGCGCAAGAGCTCTTCGGAGATCGGGCCCATGGTTGGCATTGTAGAGGAGGGAGCTGCGGGTCGATGCTCAAATTGAAACTATTTCACATGGGGAATTCGTAACCCATCTCTGGGCACGGCTGAAGGATTTGCTCTTGCCAGCCGATAGCTTCCTTGTCAGGCTGGTGTTGACTCGGTAATGAGGGCAGTGGTGAATGAAGAGTCGTGAATGAAGAATGTGCAGATCCATCCCGGCGATGTCTCTCCCGACCTGCCACCGGTTTTCGACCGGCGACGGCGCGAGCGCATCGCCCTGCGAATACCCTTGCGAGTCCTGAGCTGCGGCTTGCTGATGGAGCGGTCCGACGAAGCAATCTGCACCGACCTCAGCGAGAGTGGAGTCGCTTTCGATACTGAGGCGCAATTGAACGTCGGCGACATTGTGTTGCTGGAATTCCACCAGAAGGGCGAAGCGGCTTACCGCTGCCACGCCCGGCTCGCTTATCGCATGGGGCGGAAATACGGCGCGTACTTTTTGGGCGGAGAATAGAAACCGCCGTACGGGACTTTCGGATCCACTGGGTAGAGCAAGCGTTTTAGGCTTGGGTTTAACGGCACAGAGAAAGTCGCTTCCGCCGCTGAGGTCAACGAGCCTCAGCGGCGGAAGCGAGATATGTGGTGGTGACGGCGAACGCGGGTCTGAAGACCCGCTCTAGCGGGATGTGCCGCTAGAAAATACTTCAGACGGCTAACAGTTTTTCTGCAGGGCTTGCAGTACCAGCTGGGCGGCGGCAAGATCCTCCACCGCCAAACCTAACGATTTGAAGACCGTTCTCTGGGCTGGCGGCATTGGTTTCGTTGCCGCAAGCAGCTCACCGAGTTCGGCGTAGATCTCGGCTCCCGCCAACAGCACGTCGCCAGACTCCTGCATGGCCGCTTGGCGCGAATCGACCACAACCGCACCGCGCATGGCATCGTCGTCCAGCTCGCGGCGTTTGGGTCCGACTGCGCCGACGGCATTCACTAGAGCGCCGGTCTTCAGCCATGCTCCGCGCAGCACCGGCTCTGCCGCGTTGGTAACGGTGACGATGACATCGGCGCCGCGCACCGCATCTTCCGCCGGCATCGCGGTCGCGCCAATCTCGCTGGCCAAGGTCTTGGCATGTTGCGGGTCACGACTCCAAACGCGAATGTCGTCGAAGTTGCGCACGAGCGACAGCGCCTGGAAATGTGCTCGCGCCTGTACGCCGCTACCGAGGATTGCCAGGCTGCTCGCGTCCGGCCTAGACAGCAGCTTGGTTGCAACCGCCGAGACCGCAGCGGTGCGCAGTTCGGTGATCAGGCGGCCGTCCATCACCGCCAGCGTCTCGCCCGTCGCGGCGCGGAAAAGCACGATCACAGCGAGGTGGGTCGGCAATCCCCGCGCGCCGTTGTCGGGATAAAGATTGACCAGCTTGGCTCCCATCACGTCGCCGTAAACCGCCGGCATTAAAGCCATGAAGCCGTGGTGCTGGGGAATGGAAACGATGCTGCGCACGGGCTGCAATACACGTCCGGTGGAGAAGTCGGCGAGAGCGCGCTCCATCGCAGGGACCAGATCTTCCAGCTTCAGCAGCGGGCGGACCGCGGCTTCGTCAAGAAATTGCGGAGAATGGGAGTGTGAGTTCACGATTGATCACTGTAAACAGAGGTTCCGGGCGCGTCGATAGAAATCTGTGTGCGCCCAGTGTTCGCCGGCTAAAGCCAGCTGCTGAAAACGCGGAAGAGCAGGGCCCTCACCGACTGAAGTCGGTTCGGGATGACCAAAATAAAGGACTTGCTACGGTACTAATATAGTTGACAAACCAATCCAATTACGCTACACTTCTCTTGTCTTAGCGTAAGAGGTTTGTTATGAAAGAGTTTAGCCCAAAGACACTGCAAGAAGCCATTCAGTATTTTACCGATGAGCAAGTTTGCATCAAAACCTTCGCCCGAATCCGTTGGGCGGATGGCAAGCCTGAGTGTCCAGCGTGCGGCCACAAAGAGCATTACTACTTGGCGAAGCAGCGCCGCTTCAAGTGCAAAGAGTGCTGGAAACAGTTCACCGTCAAGGCAGGCACACTGCTGGAAGATTCGCCTATTCCTCTCAGCAAGTGGCTACCTGCGCTCTGGATGATCGTTAACGACAAGAATGGAATCAGCAGCTACGAATTAGGCAAGGCTCTCGGCATCACACAGAAGTCTGCGTGGTTCGTCCTGCATCGTCTGCGCACTGCGTTGCAGATCAATTCCTTCGACAAGATGGGTGGAAACGGTGGAGAAGTCGAAGTGGACGAAACCTTTGTTGGAGCTCCCGCCAAGAACATGCACAAAGATCGCAGGCTGCGAATCCAAAAGATTCGTGCCGAGCGCACACGCGGCGACGTGTTCCCCGGAAAGACTGCGGTGATGGGAATGCTTGACCGCGAAGCTCGCGAGATTCGTGCGAAGGTAATTCCCAACGTGCGCCGCGACACTCTGCAATCCGCGATCTTGAACCAAGTGGAGCACGGTGCGAAGGTCTACACCGATCAGGCAATGGGATACCAGGGACTCGCAGCCAAATACGCCCACGAAGTCGTAAATCACATGGAGAAGTACGTTGAAGGGCGCGTCCACACCAACGGCATGGAGAACTTCTGGAGTCTGCTGAAGCGCAGCCTGAAAGGGACTTACGTTGCAGTCGAGCCCTTTCATCTGGACAAGTACGTTGATGAGCAGGTATTCCGCTACAACAACCGTGGCGGAAAGACAAAGGAATCCCGTTTCACTGACTCGCAGCGGTTTGAACTGGCGTTGTCGCAGGTCGCAGGTAAGCGGCTAACTTATGCCGAACTGACCGGCAAGGTGGGAGAAACGGAGCCCTTCTAGCCCTTACCACGCGAAGCGCGGACCGAAGCGGAAGTCTTAGACTTCCGCTTTTCTCTTGGCTTGTGCTGGCGCTCGATCTCGGCCATGACGACGGCTTTCGGCACGGAGATCACATGCCGCAGGGCGTTCTCGAATCGCATGTACTCAGGTGACGGCTTTGAATTGGACTTCACGCGCTCATCATAGCACCCTAGTGTTTTTTGATATCTTCGTCGGTTGAAAAGTCCGGCGACGGGGGCGGCGCCAACCTTCTAGATTCGCGTATTTCTGCGAGAGCTTCCCGCCCTATGTAGCGAACCCGAAGGATGTTCCCGTTGCCAATGATTCTCTGAAGCGAACGGCGAAATTTATCCTGCTCTCTAATTCCGCTTTTTATGAGCTTGCGGCTCTCGTAAACAATCATGTCCGCGGGTTGTAAAGCGGTACAGCACTCCCATCCCATCGGGGCAACTGTAACGATATCTTTTTTATTAACCGTTCTGCTAGTGCCGACAAATGACTCGAAAGCCGATAGAGCCGCACTGCTGAAAGGGCCGCGATCATAGATTACGGCGACCTGTTCACCGGGGTACAGGCGTCGCATCACTTCAGCCAACGTTATGAGGTTTTGAATCATGCAAATTCTGTACGCCGCCCAATGTTGCTTATAAATATTTTCTTTATTTGGGGAAGGGAAAAGTTCACGCAGAGGCGACAAAAATATGCCTACAGAAATGCCGATAGGATTGTTTATCTTCTGCTTGTTACAAGCCATGATGTCAATCAGCTTCTTGGTAAACAGCTTCCTTCGGTCTGCGTCCCAGCCTTTTTCCTGTGCGAACTGGCTCTTTAAATTGTCAAGATCCGATGCGTGGTAACGATCAATGGCGGACTCTCCTCGTTTTATCGAGCGCCTTTTCTCATACTCGATTCGCCTCCGCCAACGCCCTTCGATTTTCCCCCAAGTAGTGTCACTTGCCAGCCACCCTCCGACGCACATCAGGAAACCATCGGTATAGCTTTCATCAAAGTAGGCTGTGTACACTCTAGCCACAAAAAACATCCTTCCGTTCGGGTTTAGCGGCCTTAATTCGCTTATACCAATTTCTCTTTTCAAGAGCATAATTTAGTTCCTTTGGTTACGCAACTATATTATTGCCCTTGCTACGGCGCACCTAAAGGTNNCGCGGCTGGTTCGATGGAAATTTCGAGAGATTGTCCCACCATACTTTTCGATTCCGAGCTACGACACAGACACCTGCGGCACTCAGTTTTATTGGACCTGGTCACCCAGCCGTAAACGGTTGGGCTGACCTCTAGCGCTGACGGCGCTGCGGCATCTGACACAGTAAATACCCATGCTCAAAGTCAAGAGGCTGTCCCGCTTACGGCGCAAACATCTGGCACAATGAAGTCCCATGCTTAGAGTGAAAAGGCTATCGCCTGACGCCGTCCTGCCGACTGTCGCCCATCGCGGAGAGGACATTGGCTACGATCTTTATTCTTCCGAGGACCTCACGATTCCGGGGCGCGGGGCAGCGGGAGTGCACACCGGAATTGCCATCGAGTTTGTGCCCGTGGCGGGCGGGATGGTGAAGACCCGCTCCGGCCTGGCCAAGAAGCGTCTGATGTGCAATGCCGGAGTGATTGACGCCGGCTATCGGGGTGAGGTGATCGTGCTGCTGGAGAACCTGGGAGACGCGCCTTACGCGATCAGCCAAGGCGACAAGATTGCGCAACTGCTGGAGCATCCCTTTCTGGCGGGCGAAGTGGTGGAGGGAGAATTGAGCGAAGCTGCCCGCGGCGCCAAGGGATTTGGTTCGAGCGGGTAGTGGCAGACCTGCGGGCACGGTTGGTCGTCACCGGCGGCCACAAAAGCAATCGCTGGGAACAATTTCGCTCCCAGCGATGGCCGTCCCGGAGGAGGGAGATATGAATAGTCGCCAATCAGTATGAACGGACGCTGGCTCGGCGTCCCCATGCCGGTGTTACGCACCGTCAGTGGAGCAGCGGTGCCGTCGAGGCACTCCGCTTTACGCTATGAAGCCCGACTTCGCTTCCCCGCAGACTTGACTTGATGTACGCTTCGCCGGCCTGCATCATGTGGGTCCAGATGTCCTGCGCCCGGCCCTTCTCGTTGAGGAACGCCGCCACTTCGGTAGCGTCCATGTTGGCCCCCAGCTCTCGGGCAAATTGCAGCATGTGGGCCAGGGTAATTTCCGCGGTCACTTTCTCGCGCCAACACTTTTTCTTAAGGTCGATCATGTCTGCTTCCCGACAGAATGAATTTGCCTTGCGCAACTAGAAATACCGCGGATGAAGATTGAGCACGATGGCCAACATCACGTCCCTATGTGACAGCGGTCACAGGGTGGATGTGCATGGTGGACGGATACAGTTTGCACCTCCGTCAACCGCTGGCGCTCTGTGCTAACCTCGGTTCCGAGATGGCAGAAGCGCCACAAATCTACGTCGGCACGGCAGGCTGGTCGTACAAGGACTGGGAAGGGATCGTCTATCCGGCGCAGATCAAGAAGTCGCAACACCCGGTGGAATTCCTGGCGAACTACCTTGATGTGCTGGAGATCAATACCTCGTTCTACGGCCATGTGAAGCCGGAGTGGGGCAAGCTGTGGAGCCGCATGGCGCGCGCGGTCAATCCTGCGTTTATGTTTACTGCCAAGCTGAACCGCGCGTTTACGCACGCGCCTGTGCCGGTCATGCAGAGCAGCTCGGCTGAGACCATTCGCGCCAGCGACGAAGACGAGCGCCTGGCGAAGGAAGGCTTCGAGTCGCTGGCTGTCGAAGGCACGCTGGGAGCGGTCCTCATCCAGTTTCCAATTTCGTTCAAGAACACTGGCCCGAACCGCGTCCACCTCGACAGCGTGATCGAGAAGTTCAAGCAGTTTCCGCTGGTAGTGGAGGTGCGGCACAACAGTTGGACCAACGACGGCACGCTGCGCTACTTTGCCGAGAAGGGCGTCGCCTTCTGCAATATCGATCAACCGACGCTGGGCAAGGCGGTGATCCCCAGCGAACATGTGACCGCTCCGATGGCCTATGTGCGCCTGCACGGACGCAATTACGATCAGTGGTTCGATAGCGACTCGCGCAACGACCGCTACGACTATCTCTATACCGATCCCGAGCTGCGGGGATGGAAGACACGGATCGACGCTATCGGCGAGAAGGCGCAGAAGACGTTCGTCATCGCCAACAATCATTTCGAGGGCAAGGCCGCGGTGAATGCGCTGCAGTTGAAAGCGATGATCAGCGGGAAACAGGTGAAGGTCCCGGAGATGCTGCTGAAGAAATATTGGGAGCTGGGAGAGATTGCGATGCCGAAGACATAATCCACCACAGAGTCACAGAGACACAGAGAAGACGAAGAACGCAAAGGGCTGGTGTCTCCAGCTTCACCATGTGTCATCCCGACCGGAGCGAAGCGGAGCGGAGGGAGCGGAGGGAGCTGCTTTCATTGTCCCCGGCTGTGCGCCATCAACCATCAACTCACCTGTCATCCCTCCGCTCCGCTTCGCTACGGCCGGGATGACAAAACATTACGCTCAGACTACGTGGGACGGCTAGCGTAGGTATTCTTAAAACGATCCGTCTTCTCCGTGCCTCTGTGGCAACCCTACCGCGAGTTGTCAGAGAACGTGTGCCGCCGGCTGAAGCCGGCTCAGCATTCAATAAAATCAGCGTACCCAGGACTCCGCTGCGCTCCGTCCTGGGCTAACTGCACTTCCGCCCTTGCGGGCTCAATCGTTCAGCTGCCTGTGCTATTCGCGTACCCTATAGCGTTTTTCCAAGGGGAAGAGCCCGGGCACGGGGAAGACGACCGCGGGCGCCTTCTCATTTGCGGATTTCGAATGAGATGGGATAACGATCGATGCCAATACAACTTTTTCAGAAAACGCCCACCCAAGCAAAGGCGGCTTGGGTGGGGCACCCCGCTTCTAGTCGCTAAACCCGTATGGGAGTAATAAGATCAAATCTGAGAAGGACACTACTTAACTTTAATCTATTTCTTTGGATTGTAGATGTAGGTGACAAAGGCGTAGCCCCAGGGTACGGCCACGATGGGTAGGATGACCCAAAGAAATTCGGAGGTGATGCCTTCGGCTGGGGAGCCGGTCAGCGTGCCTTTGGACCAGAGTGGGTAGGCGACCAGGATTAGCCAGAGGATTTTGTAGAAAATTTCGAGGAGTACGATCGGTAGCATTTTCAAAGGACGAATGATGCCCAGGACTGCCAGGGTGGCGAAGGCGGTCCAGATGCACCAGGCTACGGCGTCGATTGGGTCCCATGGTCCTTGGTGGGTGAGGACGTGGGTCCACGTTTCTTTGCCTAGCACGAAGAACATCAGAATATAGAGCAGGCGCAAGAGGTAGATATTGATGGGGCGGACGCCTTCGTAGCGGTCGGCTGGTTGAAAAATGGCTTTGGGGCTGAAGGTCATGAAAATTATCCTTTCAGGGAACGCCGGTTGGGAACGCTCTGGTTAGTGTATAGGGTGGAGCACCGCTGCAGGGGTATAGCTTAGGGACGCTCTGATCAAGTCATGGCGAACTCCCTCAGCGGCTGAAGCCGTAATGATTTTGCGGCCCTTACGGACGGCCTAAAGGCCGTCCCCTTCAAATAGCAGATTTAATCAGAGTTTCCTTAAGTCAGGGAGATAAGCCGGCTTTACAGGGCTGCAGAAAAAGTCCGAACAACAGATTCCTTGGCGGCTGAAGCCGCCTCGGAATGACAAAAATAAGAAACTTATACGGCGCACCTAAAGGTGCGCCCCTTCAAAACACCGCCGCACGCGACTGTTTCCGCAACGTACCACGTGATCGCCGCCGTACAAGTGTTGAGCGCCCCTTCAAGACACCGCCGCACCCGACTGTTTTCCGCAACCTCTGGAAGGCGCGCTCCACCCAGCGCCTATCTGCCTGACATGAAACCGCTATAGCAGCTGAGAGCGAATATCTCCGCGCCCTCCGTGTCCGGAGCTTGCCCTGAGCGAAGTTGAAGGGTAGTGAATCCTAACGGACGTTCTGATCAAGTCATGGCGAGGTCCCTCAGCGGCTAGAGCCACAATGATTTTGCGGCCTCTACGGACGGCCTGAAGGCCGTCCCCTTCGAGAAGTCCGACTTAGTCCGAGTTTCCTTAAGAGCTAAAGCTAAGAGCCCCTCTTGCCTCTGAGTCTCTGAGTCCCCGAGTCGCTGTGATAAATCATCCGCTGAACAAATATCCCGCCAGCATCTTTTTCATCTCGGCGATGATGCGGGTGCGCTTTTTGCGGCTGGGCTGCTCATAGGCGTAGGCGATGAGGCGCTCGCCGGTTTCGCTGACGATGCGTAGCATCAGATCGAGCTCCGGAGTATTGGAAATCCCCAGCCGCTCCAGCATGAAATTCTTCAACAACGCAGGCAGGCCGACGTTGGGCGAGGCTTCGCGCTCCTTGGTCGCGGCGCTGATGTGGCGGCCGAAAGAAATGGTGCGGAAGTCGGGATGAGCGTCGAGATAAACAATGTAGGCATCGACCACGCTGTCGAGAATGTTTGCGGGGTCGAAGGTTTCTAGGTCGGCGAACTCGCGCTCCAAGACCTTCATCACCGAGTCTTCCAGCGAGGCGCGAAACTGCTCGACGTGGCGCACCGCGATGGCGTCGATGATGGTCTGCTTGTCGGGAAAGAAGCGGTAGAGCCCGCCGATGGAGAGGCCGGCTTCGGCGGCAATGAGCGTGGTGGTGACCTCCTCCAGCGGCATGTGCTGCAGCAGGGAACTGGCGGCGTCGAGCAAGCGCTGCACGGTCATTTGGCTGCGGGTTTGAACGGGAGCGCGGCGAGCGGGCGATATCGCCGCAATGGTGATCGAACCGCTTTGGTGGGGACCGGACCTTCGCATTGCTGTCGCCGCTACGCGGCTTCCTTCACCTTTCAATGATGTTGCCGGCGGTTGCGCGCCGGGCTCACTTCGCTTGCGCCGCAGAGCGGCTCATTTGTCGGCCGCAGGGCCGCATGTTGTAACCGTGAGGCGCAGACGGGCAAGCGGCTGATTACATTGACAGTATGGCATGATCGGAGTATAAAAGCGAAAGAGAGTTCGCGTTCATGTTCCATGTGGAACATTGGAGGGCGTTAGCGCATGGGTGTTCCGGTTTCGCAGATGTGGACGGTGGCGACGTACGTCTTGAAGCAACGCATCCAGGGGCGCAAGCGCTATCCGCTGGTGCTGATGCTGGAGCCGCTGTTCCGTTGCAACCTGGCGTGCGCCGGCTGCGGCAAGATCCAGTATCCCGCGCACGTGCTGAAGCAAAATCTCTCGCCCGACGAGTGCTTCCGCGCGGTCGACGAGTGTGGCGCGCCGATGGTGTCCATCCCCGGCGGCGAGCCGCTGATGCATCCCCAGATCGCCGAGATCGTCGCGGGCCTGGTCGCGCGCAAGAAGTACATTTATCTCTGCACCAACGCGCTGTTGCTCAAAGAGAAGATCGATCTGTTCAAGCCCAGCAAGTACCTGACGTTCTCGGTGCACGTCGACGGCGAGCGCGAGCATCACGACTTCTCGGTCTGTCGCGAAGGCGGATTCGATCTCGCGCTCGACGGCATGAGAGAAGCGCTGCGCCGCGGCTTTCGCGTGACCACGAACACCACGCTCTTCGACGGCGCCGACCCCAACAGCGTGCGCGATTTCTTCGACCAGATGATGGAGCTGGGCGTCGAGGGCATGATGCTCTCGCCCGGCTACTCGTATGACAAGGCGCCCGACCAGAAGCATTTTCTAGGACGCGCGCGCACCCGACGTGTGTTCCGCGCCATGCTGGCGAACCGCAAGAAGAGTTGGGTGTTCAACCAGTCGCCGCTGTTTCTGGAATTCTTGATGGGCAAGCGCGACTATCCCTGCACGCCATGGGGCATGCCGACGTTCAACATGTTCGGCTGGCAGAAGCCTTGCTACCTGCTGCAAGACGGCTACGCCGACACCTTCGAAGAGCTGATGCGCGAGACCGAGTGGCACCAGTACGGCACCGAGTCAGGCAATCCCAAGTGCGCCAATTGCATGGTACACAGCGGATACGAGGCGTCGGCGGTAAACGATACCTTCGGCTCGCTCAGCGGATTTCTCGCCACGGTGCGGGCGACCTTCTCCAGCAAGTACAAAGATGACGAAGCATTGGCGATGCTGAAGGAAGAGACGCGTCCGGTGCACGAGTACAATCCGCTGGTGCAGATCGGTGAGGCAAAGTCGTAATCACCACGGAGACACGGAGAACACGGAGAAATCGAATCGGATTCTTTGATCTGCTGTTATGCCAACGAGGGTGTAAATAGAACTG
>PMWW01000178.1 GCA_003165795.1 Acidobacteriaceae bacterium | reverse complement strand
CCTTCGTGCTAGTATGGAGCAGAATCGGAAGCGGCACTACGTAGTTGTGGATGGCATCATTGGTGGCGAAGGACGTGGGCCAATGGATCCCGATCCGGTCCGGGCCGGACTAGTTGCCTTCGGAACACATGCGCCCAGCGTCGACGCGGTATGTGCGTACCTGATGGGGTTCGATCCAGAACGAATTCCCATCGTCGCGAATGCATTCCGCTCTGTTTTGTATTCACTCGGTAGCGGTGATTGGCGTGGCATCGAAGTCCGAAGCAATCGGCCGGAGTGGAACGGATGCGTTGCCGATATTCCCTCCGATACAACGCTCGGGTTTCGACCGCACTTCGGCTGGAAAGGCCATATTGAACGAAACCGCGACCCAGTCGTAGAGGGAATGTGTTGAAAAGCGACAACATGACGGAGGCGCTCTACGCGCGATTGCCCGTGTTTCTGCAAAACGCTGCGTGCTATTGGTATGGCCACAAAGAAGCCGCAGTCCGCCTCGGACCCGCGTTCGAACGTTACCTGCAGGAAATGCAGGAATCCGAGAAATGGTCTCGGGGACAAATCTGTGCCTACCAGGACGAAAAGGTTCGTAACCTAGTTTCCTACGCTTATCATAATGTGCCCTTCTATCACGAGCAGATGCGGGAGCGAAGGCTTTTGCCGCAGGACATCCGAGGCACGTCCGATTTAGCTAAGCTTCCCATTTTGACCAAAGAAGATGTGCGGGCGAATGCAGACAGGCTTCTAAGCACGAACGCACGACGACATCGATTGCTACCGCGTCACACTAGCGGCACAACCGGAAAGTGCTTAGAACTCTACGTCGATCCGTCCGCCGTCGCCATGCAGTGGGCCATGTGGTGGCGGCACCGGATGCGGTTTGGGCTACGGCTCGGAACTCGGCATGTCAACTTCACCGGCAAGCCCGTGGTGCCACAGGCCCAGTCCGCTCCACCCTATTGGCGTTGGAATTTGCCGATGCATCAAGCCCTCATCAATATGCAGCATCTGACGCCCGCGAAGATTGCACCCATCGTCGAGTTCCTCGACCGCGAGGCTTTCGAGTTCTACTCCGGGTATCCCTCGATCATTCACGCACTGGTCAGCGCCGCGAAACATGCGGGGCTGAAACTTCACTGTCCGCCGCGCGTCATCACGACCGGCGCGGAAAACATTTTGGCCAACCAACGGGCTGACATCGAAGAGTTCACCGGCGCGATATTGACCGACCAATGGGGTATGACCGAAGCCTGTGCCAATGCCTCGCAGTGCCGGAAGATGGTTTATCACGAAGATTTCGAGTTTGGCGTCATTGAACGCCAGGAGGCACGTCGGGTCGATGGGGTAATCGAAGGCAGCCTGCTGTGCACTGGATTTGCTACCCCTGATTTTCCGCTGATCCGTTATGAGCCTGGGGACATAGGGATATGGGCGGCGGGTGACGCAAGATGCGAGTGCGGGCTGGAGTCTCCTTCGCTGCTGGGCATAATGGGACGCATGGACGACTATGTCATCACGCCTGAGGGCTCGCGGATCATGCGCTTCGATTACGTCTTTAAGCACACCGTGAATGTGCGCGAGTGCCAGGTGGTACAGGACCAGATCGGGGAGATACGACTGCGCATCGTGCGTCGGCCTCCCTACAGCAATGCCGATGAGCGTTTGCTCGAGGCTGAGATCCGCAAATGGATCAGTCCCACCCTGCGGGTTCGGTTCGAGTACGTAACGGAAATTGAGCGGGAGAGTAACGGGAAGTTTCGTGCCGTTAAGTCGCTGCTCTCGATTGACCGCCCGGCGGGTCGATCCTCCGACGTTAGCTGCGATGGTGCGAGCAATCAGCGGGTGTGTTGACGTACGGCGCTGCATCGGTATAAATCAGGGAAGACAAGGNNAGGCGCCGCCATCGCCACGGACCAGCGAAACGTTTCGCGCGAAAGATCAAGCGTTACCGCACGCACATCTTGATCGTCGTTGGACTGATTGTCTTGCTGGTGGTTTGGTACCTGGTTGCCAGTTATGAGCCGAAGAGCCCTTTGTAGATGTCTGGCGCGGTACTCTTTGGTGACGACCTGTGTCCTACAGTTTGCTTAGGCTCTACTCGAGATCCCTGCACACCTCCGCCCCTTGATGAAACCGCGCTTGCAAGGCCTCTGGTTTAATTGTCAGCAATCAGGTTATCATCGGTCCCTCGGCCAGATAATTTCAGTGATTCACATATATCCCCTCCGCCAAGCTGAGCCCATAGACAACGGCGACCACCGGCGTCCGGAACCCCGGAACGAGAGCATGTTTCAAGTCCAAGGCGCATATCTTTAACTCTTTAGCCGCGGCGGTGCAGGGCAGGCGTCCGCTCTAATACTCTGCACTGGTTGCTCGGGCCATAACTTTCTGCACGGCACGTCCCACGTCACGCATTTCTTCTTCCGAAATGGTGTTGTGTACCAGGAACATCAGGCTGGTCTCGCCTAAGGCACGGGCGTTCGGATGCCGTACCCGTGGCCGCATGGACTCTGGAAATGCCTTCTCCAGATAGATCTCACTGCAAGTTCCGGTGAAACAAGGGACGCCTTCGGCGTTGATGGCCGCCATGATGCGATCACGGTCCCAACCGGCATGGAGGCGTTCGGGACAAAGATATGCGTAGTACTTGTAATACGAGTGGCCAAAGCCTTCGGGAGGCAAAGTTACGCGAAGCGACGGAATACGGCTAAATGCCTCATCCAAGATCGCCGCATTACGGCGGCGGATACGGACGCGCTCCGGCAACTTCCTCAGAAGCACCCGGCCAATCGCTGACTGCATTTCTGTCAGACGCCAATTTGTGCCGAACGACTCATGCAACCAGCGAAAACCAACGGGATGCTCGCGGTTGTAGACAGCATCGTAGCTCTTGCCGTGGTCTTTAAAGCTCCACGCTAGATCCCAGATGGAAGCCTCATTAGTAGTAAGCAGGCCACCTTCGCCGCCGGTAGAGAGTATTTTGTCCTGGCAAAACGAGAACGCGCCAACGTCACCCATTGAGCCGACTGGCCGGCCTTTGTAAGTCGCCCCGTGGGCCTGAGCGCAGTCTTCAATTACCTTGAGACCGTGCTGCCGAGCTAACTTCAGAATTGGATCCATGTCGCAAGGCCAGCCGGCGAGATGTACCGCTATGATGGCCTTCGTACGCGACGTCAGCACGGAAGAGACCGTCTCGGCAGTGAGGTTACCGCTGGTAGCGTCTACGTCCGCAACCACGGGCACCGCGCCACGCACAACAGCACAACTGGCGCTAGCAATAAAGCTGCGGCTCGGTACTACCACCTGGTCTCCATTCCCAACTCCGAGGGCGTAGAGGGCCAGTTCCAGCGCTACCGTCCCGTTGGCTAGCGCAATTGCATACCTTGTTCCGACATGAGCAGCATATTCACGCTCGAACTCGCGTCCTTCCTCTCCCGTCCAGTAATTGACCCTACCCGAAGCAAGCACCGCCCGGGCAGCTTCAATTTCATTGGGAGCAAAGTAGGGCCAGGACGGGAGCGGCTTCTTCAATAGAGGCTCACCGCCATTTAAGGCGAGCACGTCTTTCGCTATTGATTCCATTTTATTAGTGCTCACTTCGCCATCATTCGCCGACAGTTTTTGGCGGAATATAAAAGTGTTTTTCCCCGACTAGCACTACGAGGAAGGTGCGCAGCAGAATCGAAAGATCCAAACCAAACGAAAGTCGCCGAACATAGTCCAAATCGTGAAGCCACCGATCCTGCCAGGTCATATGCGTGCCGCCGCTCACCTGGGCCAAGCCGGTCAATCCGGGAGTGACGTCGAGACGATGCAGGGTCGCAACATCGTATTCTGCAAGTTGCGAAGGCAGCGGTGGTCGCGGCCCTACCAGCGACATATCGCCCTTAATCACGTTCAGGATCTGCGGTAACTCATCCAGCTTGAAGCGTCTCAGGACTCGACCGAGACGAGTCACCTCCGGATTGTCGTCACGAATCTCGACGTGATTTGTGCGAACGCGATGAGTCATGGTGCGGAATTTGTATGCCTTGAACACTTTGCCCTGCTTTCCCAGTCGCTCTTGGTTGAAGAAGGCTGGGCCTTGTGACGTTAGCTTAATTAGCAGCGCTAAGAGCATCAGGACCGGCGCAATCAGCAGAGCGGCGGGCGCCGTCAGGGTTAGATCAAGGATTCGCTTACCGAAGCGCCGGTAAAATCGATTTTTCTTCGTGCTTCCGCATCCGGCCATGCTTTCAATCAGTGACGCGAATTGCTGTGCTTGATGCTCGCGATGGAAGTGCGCCATCACATACTCACGGGCACGATTACCCATTCGGCGCGCTTCTCCCGGGTTCGCATGGAGCTCGAGAACCGCTCCGGCTAGCGCCGCGTCATCACCGGGTGGAACAAAGATACCGCCTTGGCTAGACTCAATGACGTCGCGGATCACGCCATCGATGGCCAGCAACGTGGGCCTGCCGGCCGCCATATAGTCAAATACCTTATTTGGATAAGTAGTACGGAACATAGGAATGTTCTTCAAGATTGCCAAACAGGCATCGGATGCGGCCATTACTTCGGCCACCTCAGCCTTACTAACCGTGCCCGTGAAAACCACATTTTGAAGATCGAGCTGACGCGCCAGAGCTTCAAGGTTGGCGCGTTCCTTTCCATCCCCGACGATCAGGAAGACAATGTCCTGATATTCACGTAGACGGTTGGCGGCATTTAGAAGCACGCCAAGGTCATTGGCCATGCCGATCGCCCCCGTGTACGTCACCACAAACTTGTTCTGCAGGGCCCACGTCTGGCGTACACTTTGACCGCGCGAGAAAGGGTCAAACATTGCCGGGTCCACCCCGTTAGAGATCAAACTGATCTTCAGCGGTGCTACACCGAGCTTTAACAGGTAGTCGCGATAAGCGGGAGAGTTCACCAGCACGTGCGAGGCGCGGGCATAAAGAAAATGTTCCAGGCGGCGCGAAAGCCAGATCAGGAGCGGACTTCGCAAGACCCCCATGTCGATGGCGAACTCCGGCCAAAGATCACGGACCTCCAGCAGAAAAGGTCTACGTCGTAGCAACGCAAGAATCCAGGCAGAGAGTGCTTGGAAGATAGGAGGCGACGTCCCCATGACCAGATCTACCGGCCCACAGCGCAGGCCCGCTAACAGCGATGACCCCATGAAGGTAAGGAAGGAAAAGACGCGCCACACAAAGCTGCGGTGTAGTGCCGGGAAAGCAAAGGCGCGCAGCACCCGCAAGCCGTCGACCTCCTGCTCAACGAACAAGCCATGACGCGCGAGCACCGGCTTGCCACTAAGATAGCTGAGATCACTAGTCACCACTGTGAATTTGTGGCCGCGGCTTACCATATGCCGGCCAAGCTCATAATGACGAGTGCCACCGCCCTCCGCCGGAGAGGCAAACGCCTGATGAACCAAAAGCATGCTTATAGGAGAGGACTGATCTTCCAGCACATCGGCACCAATTGTGCGCACGATGTTCGATGCACCAGGAGCGTTAAGCTGAATTCTCAATTTTCCACCGTCCCTGAAGCTAACGTGGGACGTCGTTAGGCTTTCCAATCTCGAAGACCCAAACTCAAACACGGTAACGGAACGGATCGGTAGTTGCGTTTCGACTTCAAGGGCAAGCGAAAGTGCCGACTCCTTTTGTGTATAGGTGTGCGAAACCCAGCCGCGGGTCCGACTGCTATTAGCGGAAGCTCTGCCTGCGAGAATTTGTCCTCCGCGAACTAAGCTGATATCGAGTTGAGTGCTCGCAATAACGTTGACCCGAACAATGCCTGCAGGAGTGTTAAGCGTCACCTGCCCGGCCGCAATATCGGTTTGCTGGGGGAAGTCAGCGAGCAGCCAGTGAAGGCGTGCGGCATGCCGGCCGTCGCCGAGAAGGTCGTCGACTACCACCCAAGTGTCGTTCTGACGAATGACACAACGCCGATGGGTAGCTCCAACACTTCCATATCCATCGTGATCTCCCTCCCAACAGTCCCATGCGCCTTCATGAAAATTGCGTCGTACTCTTCCATGCGCCCAATCGAGCCAGAGAAACCGAGAGAAGAGGCGCATCTGATCGCCACCATCGACGGTTACAGTATTGTGCGCAGCGGTGCCGACAAAGGCTTCGTACCATTCCGGCTCGGGATTATAGAGATAGGTTCCACTGTCCAATGCAATATTCATGCCCCGCCACCACAGGTCGAGGTGCAATTGATCGGCATGAGCGGGCCGATCGCGATATTCGGCACAGCGGATCATCCCCCAGGTTTCAGGCCCACGCAGCGTGTAGTAGCCGCCCACCGAAGCGTCTACTGACGGCGCGGTTACAAACCTTGTCACTCCAATGGCTTGCTCACCAAAAAGCCAAAGCAGGGTCTCGTCCCAAGGTCCAGCTTCGAATCGACGCTGCCGCGATGTGAGATAGTACATACCCTGAACCGTAGGACGGAAGTCTCCGTATGCACAATCCGTTAGCGGCAGGACAAGTGCACCATCGTTACTGCCATAATTTGGTGTTCTCCCTTGGTCGGCGTCGGTGATCGCGTCAAGGAATTCGACGCTCCGTCGAAGCTTCGCGTACAATTCGTCGGAGAATGGAGCACCGTTGATTTCCCCCAAACGCAACGCCCAAAGCAGGTCGTCCAATATGACGCGTTGGTAGTTTGTCGAGTGCTGAATGTAACTGCCGTCGTCATAGATTTGCCTTCGCGCCTGACTTTCGAGTAGTTCGCGACCTCGTCGGCGCCACAGGTCTGCACGACGGAACTCAGGAAACAGCGTGCCAGCAGTGAACAATCCGACTGCCTCGCTAATCCCGTGATTGTTGTTTTGTGAAAGTGCATAGCCTATGTTGCTCTCAATGCGTTCGGTCGTCACCGCGGCCATGGCGGCCAACCTATAGACGCGTTCGACGGTGGAACTCGGCGACTGTGCGAACCCGTATAGACCGACACACCAGGCCATGAGACGAAACGCAGCTTCTTGACCGCATTTCCAATTGGGCCCAAGTTGCGGCGGGTTGTGCTCTGCCCAATCTTCCACCAGTTTCCAGAATGCATCCGGATAGCGTTCGTCGCCAGTTAGCGCGTAGGCTCTCACTAAGGTATAGACGGGGCTGAAGCGGCTGGCCTCCCAAATTAGTTTGATATCACCAAACGCAAAATCGGGCAGCTCGGACCAATGACGGTCAACTGGGGCGCGCTGATTTGTGAACGGGTTGCGATGCCAGTCAGGCGGGAAGCCAACTTGAACTGGCACCGCTCCGAAGTACAACCAAGTGCCGGTAAGCAGCGCTTCAGCCTGACCTACCGCTCCCGCACACGAAACGGAACGAATCTTTGCGGCCGTGGGCAGATGATCGAAAAAAAATTTACCCGCATGAGACTGGCGCCAATTAGCGTAGGCGGCAGGCTCCGCCGGAACATCCTCCCGCACGAACTTGCATAGCGGTTGCTGGTCCCAAGTTCTAGGCGGCAGGCGCCGACGCAACAGCTTAAATCTCTGTTCGATAGCATACCGGGCCCGCCGACCTATCCAACTCACACCCATATGGCGGACCAGAGACACGCCCGACCGCAGGAGGGTCCCCGAATTTTGGCTGTTGTCACTCACGGCACTCACGAACGCGCACCCGCGCTAAGTCTTGATTCGGCCTCTTTCCGATAGGCGATAACATCCGCGTAGAACTTCTCAGCCAAGGGCATAACCTTGGAGTGATCCGCACGAGCCTCGATCATCCTATGGTTCTTGGCAGCCGCCGACCGCCGCAGTTCTGTGTCATCGATCGCCCGTAGTATGGCGGCGGCGACGGCATCCGGATTATCGGGAGGGACCAAAAATCCATTCACTCCATCCTCAATCCACTCTCGTAGGGATTCAATGTCACCCACGACCGGAAATGCGCCACACGCCAAACTTTCCAATAGCGTATTGGGTAGACCGTCATGCTCACTGATTGACACGTTAATCCACGCCAGTCTAAAGAGCTCGGCCATCTGATCGCGGCTTACCCTTCCCAGCAAGCGCACTGAAGCGCCGACGTTGTATCTTTCAATCCACCGTTTTGCAATGGGGTTATTTGCCATTCCCAAAGCAATGAAGACTGTGTCCGGGCGATTTCGTAAAACGGTGGGTATGGCCCTGAAGAATGTATCGCTCCGAACCGAACCCGGCCGAAACCCGCGCGGATTAATTACCACTGGCGCTCCTCGATGCACTCCTAACTCGCTGGATATCTGCGGAGTGACACGTCCCGGGAAAAACTCATCCGTTTGTATACCGCCTCCGCCCGGAAGTACGATCGTCGGTTTCAATGCAGCAAAACCCCATTCCGTGGAAGCTAATCGAATGTCGCGCGTGCAATCCGAATGCAGCGCATCTGCTCGATCCAGACTGTGCCTTGTCAACATCGCACTCAGACGCGACGTCGTAGCGTGCAGAGTCAGATCATTTCCCCAGATTGAGATCAGGAAAGGCGAATGATCGACTGCCACCGCAGCCATCATTCCTTCATATGGAATTCGCATGGCATGCACGATGTCAGGGCGAAATGCGCCTAAGATCTTCCGGTACTTTTTGGAATGCGCTCGCAATTCCAGTGGTGCAACCCAGTCTTTCATCGCATGTAACATCTCAGCGAGACGGCCCGTCCGAAGCTCTGCAAGCAATGGAGATACAATCGATGAGGTACCACTTGATCGCATGGAGCCGTTGTGCTGGATTCTCGCGAACCGGTTCACAAAGAGGGGAACACAATGGAGTTCGGAACCTGGGATCGAATCAGCTGGCGCGAAATAGCTCGATATGACACAGACCGAGTGACCGCGCTGAACAAACCAACGGATCCAATTGCGAGCGATCGGACTACGTGCATCGGCGACAAAACAGATTCTCATTGTATCTTCGCAACCTATAACAACGTATCAGTTGGGCACGCTCATCGGGACATCATTTAGCCGCCGGAGTTCGGCAACGACCTGCTGCCAAGGCGCAATCGGGCGCTCGGAGCGGATGCCAGTCATATGTTCCAAACAGGCAACCAGGTAATCGACAACCACCGGGATGGATAGGGCCGAACTGGTTTGTACCGCAGCCGCACGCATCTGCTTTCGGTCGGCACTCCTAAAGGCGCCCAGACAAGCACGGAGGTCACCGACATCTTCGCTACGAAACACGTATCCGTTGACACCATGACAAATGAGGTCTGCCCCTCCGCACTGATCAGAAGCGATAACTGGGATGCCAGCAGCGAAAGCTTCGTTTATGACCAGCCCCCAACCGTCCCAGCGCGACGGCAGAATGAGCAGGTCCGCCCTGACGAGCCGTTCGTGTATCCTCGCGGAAGGCAGTGGGCCCTCGAGAATCACCCGATCGGCGATCCCAGCCGACCGCAAGTTTGCCGCAATAAGTTCTTGATCCGGACCACTGCCAATGAGGCTGACGCGAACACTCGGGTTTTCCGCCAAAACCGGACCCGCGGCCTGCAGCAGGATGTCGATTCCCTTACGATGGATCAGTTGGCCCACGAAGACAATGTCGACGCCGTTCGTTTCATGCGCGAGCCGGGGGGGTGGCGGCGATTCGCGAAAATAGCCGAACGGGTATAGCTGACCGGGTGTACAACCTACTCCTCCGTAGTAATCGTCGGCAAAGTGCGAGACCGCCAGGAAGCCCACGGCACGACGCACTATCCATCGGCCAATACTAGAGCGCAAAGCCTGCCTAGCCGCCGATCGGGAAACCCCGCTATTAGGCGCTTCTGCATAAATTGCGAAAGGAGCGTGCGCCATACCTAAGGTCAGCACCGCAGCGACAAAGGCCGGTTCAGCCCAGAGGCCGCCGATAATGTGCATGCGATCGCGTTCAGAATGTGCAATACACATAGCGTTGTACGTCTTCCGGTTGGACCTAAGGACACTGAAATCATAATCACTGCAGCCCTGCTTCCATCCCAGTTGACGCCGATCAGCCGTTAGCTCGTGATCATATACAACCCGAAGGTCGACTTTCGTGGCTAACGCGCGAAACAGGTCGTCCTGGTAAAAGGACGGCATATTCATCCAAATTGTCACAGGAAGCATAAGACTAGACTCCCCCCGCTCCCTTTCCGCGCAGAAGTTCGATCCGAGCAGGAGCATAACGCCATACGGGGCTACGACGGAACGAAAACCACGACAAAACAGCGATCACAACCAGCGGACTCATATTCACTAGCGTAAACATGAACAACGAGATTAGCCCGTCGCGGAATACTTGAATTAAGGTGCAGGCCACCATAATGTAGCTAAACCGATACACCGAGACATAGCTACTCCGCATGGCTGTGAAGTAAAAGCGTCCGAGATAATATGCCGACATGAAGGTGACGATAATAATCCCCGTAATCCCGAAATTAGCGTAGGACTCCCCAAGTAACGTCGGAACCATCCCTGCGCGCGCCATCGGCCGCGACGGTGTCGATATCTCCCGCATGTACCAGTTTACTGCAGGCTTATCGCCCCACCACTGCTTGGGGATCGCCACGGTTAGTAAGGGGTAATACAATGTTCCATAAAAGTATCTGTGGCTGTTATCTACCAACGACATCGTCGATGCGAACTCGTCGAGGATTAATTGATCGTCGGCACGACCGCTCGTCACGTCGCTTACAATATTACTAGTCACGTCCGCAATATCTGAGATCGGCTGTCCTCTCTGGACCATATTGCCTATTGTTTTCATAGGGAAAAATAGCAATAGGACGCCGAAAGCGGCGCCAGCCATCCACAATGGAGGCCACTTCCTGCCAGTGCGCGATAACCAGACAAAGAGCAGGTAAAGAAGAGGAAGTATCACCCTGAAGCGATCAAAACCCTGCACGGCCATCACCAGTAGATAACAACCCATCGGAACCATCAACACTTTGCGAAATCCATAGTAATAAATCAGCGACAGCAACACTAGCCCTGTCCAGCTTTGTGTGACCATGGTCCAGCTGGAGCTGTTCCAGTCTCCCAAGTCAACCTTATAGACTCCTGCTTCTCCAGTATTGCCGAAGTAGAAGAGCGCTATAACCCCAATCGGAGCGGCTATAGCGCCAACGATCCATATGACTCGCTCCGAAAGCAGCGCCGCGGTGGCATCGCAGGTCATATCGTGTCTTGGGATAGGATGCCTTCGCCGGTCATCCGCAGCAACTTTGACCCACGCAGCGGTCATAACCATCAGCGCGACGTCTGCGAGAGTCGCGGCCCAAGCCAATTCGTCCTGCCCCACCGGCAGAGCACCGTGTCCCCACGTTGAGAACAAAGTGGAAGAACCTCCCAGAACGGAATCGACGCGCCAGCTAACAACTAAAATGTGGAACAACAAATACACCGGACCGGGGTGCAGGGCACTCACGCGACCATACTTCCACAGCACAATGGCACAGGTGAGTACCACTACCGGGTCGAGCATTCCGACTTGATAAAGCTCCATCAGTTCAGCATTCCACGAAAGTAAGCACCTAAGTAGCTTTGGCGATAGAGAAAACAGGTGCAACGAGTCTTTATCGCCGCGGAATCATCGCTGGTACCAATACCATTTTGAACTGCCGCTCCAGAACGGCTGTCCGAGGCGTGGTTCGCGATAAGGGACGAGAATGGCCACATTCTGCATCGAAGCGGCGTCTGTCACGGCCTCCTCCAGAGGCATATCCGCCAAGGAAAGACGCTCTATGGTGGATGCCGCCACCCCCGTGCGATCGTAATACAAACGCATGTCTAGGCGCGAAGAAGTGGGGCAGTTGCAAGCCGCGACTCGCCGGAATTGGCTTTCTTCATACTCGTTAAAGTTTCCAAGCAACGCTCGACCTGCTCCAGCCGGGATTCCCCGTGCAGAGAGGAACTGAACAAGCGGCCCTTCGTCGTTCCGCTTCTGTCGAGCTCTTTCCTTAAGCCGGTTTTGCAGTTGCTCCGGTAAATCGAAAGTATAGGTTGTGAGAGCTTCCTCGGGAATAAACGCAACCATGCTAGGTTGTAAAGACCTTAGCGTTGCAAGCGAATTCATAAGATCGTCGCCCTTGCGTAGTGCTACTTCGCGATGAAGTTGCTGGGCGCCCGTGGTCAAGGCACAAACAAAGATCAGACCGCCAACACATATACGCCACAAGGCTTTCAGACGTCCCGCAGCTCTTACTATGAGAGCTAATGTGACGAGCACGGCCGGAACGGTTGCGACGAAGTACCGCGGGTATGTTACGTTCGACCGTAGAGATGTCGGCATGCAGATTATGATCAACACTGCTAGAGCGCCGATAATAGCTCTGTCTCTATTACGAACTCCGTACCAGACGGCTAAGGCTAACGTCAGGACAAACAAAGCTGCGAAGCCATATCCCATAGCCTGCAACCAGTTTGGGATGAACAAATACGCCGCAGACGTCGTACCCGGTCTATCGAGGTTGCCCAAGAGATTCTTCGCAAAGCGAAGCGGCTCAACCCAGACGTAAGGAAACCAAAATAAGAAACCGGTCAACAATCCTGCAGCGAACCGGATCGCGGATATTACTCGCTCCAGTGGCTTCCAAGGGCGATCATTAAGTACACCTACGGCAAACAGGAAAGACATCGCAATGAAGGGGAGTATCGTTATCCTCGTGGCAACGCCCGCCGCGGACAGGAATCCCGCTGCAAAAACGCCAACTGGGCTTGGCCATCGTAATAGAGTCCAGAGCCCCCAAAGGACAAAGGTGACTGCCCAGGCCTCACCGGCTATCATGACCGACTCTTGATAGAAGATGGGCTGAAAGCTCAAGCAGAGGGCGCACCCGACGGCAACCCAACGTTCGTGCGTCAAATATTCGCCTATGAGATATAAGAACACAGGGCCAAAGCAACTTATGAGGGCAACCAGCCACCGCATATAGAGAAACATGGGCCGCGGGTTGCAGTAAATAGTTGACAAATAGCTCGCGAGACTCGACAGCGCTCCTGCCGTTCCGCGGGGCAAACCGGAGGTTGTTATCCAGTGCACCAAAACCAATGGCATCGACAATAGCCCAAAGACGCCTCCTGCCTTATTGAGGATGATCGGAGGGACACCGAGGTAGCGATCTATAGCCGTTATGCCCAGTTGCCATTCATCCAGGTTGTAGTAGAACGCCGAGGGTGGAACTAGGAGAGCAGGAATGCGACTGGCCAAGCTGATGGCGAAGACTGCCAGGCAAAACCAGCCGTCAGACTGCCATGAGGACTTCGCTACCGGGGTAATATCCGTTTTCATTCTACTTCTCATTTCCTTTTTGGGCTTCTACCTCATAAAGGATCGGGGCTCTGAACGACCGATGGCGACGCGATATCCATCGAGGGTCCAGATGTGATCCGAGACTGCGGCCTCGTTTCTAAGCGAATCGATACGGACCACGTGGTATCCTGCCTCGACCAGATGCCAACGCAGGTAATCACCGGTTGCGGCAGCGAGTACAAAGCGTGGATACGCAGCGAGGACCGCATCATAGCCGATGATGTGGAGATTTGTGCGGCGACTTAGAGTGGACATCAGGAGCCACTCCGTGTGGAAACCGCGGCTACAAACCAGATTACCCTCTCCGAAAGCACAGCTACATTCGGATCGGGGAGAGCATTCGTTATCGGCATGGCGTATTTCCCTCCGTCATCCGCGGCCACTTTGATCCAAGCAGCAGCCATGGTCACGAGCGCGATGTTGGCTTAGGTTCGCAGCCCATGCGATCTCCGCTTCGCTCACCGGCGATCCGACCCGCCAGTCCGCGAACAGAGTAGGAGAGCCGGCGAGCATCGAGTAGATGCGTAAGGCAAAAACCAAGATGTGAAAAACCAGATACATAAGTCTAGGATGCCGTGCGCTCATGCGGCCATACCTCCACATCAGCATGGCGCAAGTAACCAGCGAAAGAGTGTCGAGGAGGGCGGCATAGTAAAGTAGCACAGGTTACCTAGGTGTTGGCTCGTTATTCGGTACAGCTAGAACCGCGTAGTGAACGTTGGCGACCGACAATGCCGCCCGGCCCACCAAACGATAAATATAGTAAGGAAGCAATGCGCGCCAGACTGGAATCTGATTCCGTTTCGCACGGAATAGTAAGGCATCTTTCTGCTGCGGCAGGTATATATGCTGGTCAACAATGCGCCATCCTGCGTTAGCCAATAGCTTGCGGAAGCTGTTCTTGCTAAAAAACTGTATGTGACCAGCTTTGTTGCTTTCACGTCGGATGCCGCGCAGCTTCCAGCGAATTGTGGCCATTAGGCGAGGAATGGGTTGGTTTTCAAGCGGAACCTCAGCGATGAGATTGTCGCAACGGCCATGCATGGCCAGGAGTATATGAGAAGGATCGTCCAAATGTTCCAATACGTGTGACAGTACGCCCACTTGAGCTTTGGCGGCACACGATGGTGACCCTATGTCAGAGCATTCAGTCTGAACAAGAGACCCCAATCGATCACTGACATATTGTAGAGCCTCAGGAGAATTGTCCACGGCTGTCCACTTTGAGGCTAAGCCAAGTTTGATGCAGTTCTCCAATACCGCTCCCGTTCCGCATCCAAGCTCACATAAGGAGATCAATGGTCGTCTCAGTTTCCGAGTGAGCAAGTCGACGGAGTGCGCCTTCGCACGTGCACCGAAGCGCAGCCATTCAGCTTCTAGCTCTAGATCTTGGCGATAGATTTGTTGATAGTGTTCTGCGGCTTTACTCATTACTCACCCTTGTTACAGAATTCCCTGTCCTTTAGTGCGGGCACGTCCCCTTCGCCCCAAAGCGGCACTATTGCTCCTGCTCTGCGAAGCAGCTAATCTGGTATTGGCCTCGCTGATTGGGCGTCACCGTCGTGTAATAGCTGACGATGCTATTTGGTCGCATCCAGCCAATTACATTCAGCGAACCGCGTGCGCCCGGTTCGGCAAGCTTGATAACATTGCTGCAATCGGTGGCGGCTCCTGCAATTAGCTCATAATTGACACAGACCGTCACTGTTCCACTGGCGCCGCTGGCGACCTCCGATAATGAGCAACTTACCTGGTATTGGCCGCCGTTAGTCGACGCGGTAAACAGCGGCATTTTGCCGATGGACGCTGTCTGCCCCGTAATGTTGCCGGTCGCCCCCACGCGGCATGGGCTTCGGCGCACGTCGCAGCCCGCAGCGCTGGCTCCTGAGGTGGCGCCTTTCACATTCAAGTGGGCTACCGTCAAGGTTCCATCGATTGTGACTCCGCCGGTTTCGTCTGTCGTGGGCACAGGAGGGCCAGGAGTGTAGCTGCCGTTGTCTG
Source organism: Acidobacteriaceae bacterium (assembly GCA_003165795.1). Lineage (GTDB taxonomy): Bacteria > Acidobacteriota > Terriglobia > Terriglobales > Acidobacteriaceae > Bog-257. Next base: position 21,628 of record PMWW01000178.1, on the reverse strand, counting down.
CAAACTTCTGATGTGGGTAGTTGATGCCCGCGTCCGAAGAGAAGCCTCTACCTACGTTTTCAAGCAACCCCATGGCTCCGTCAATGTCGCCATAGACATTGTAAGAATCGCAGCCCTGCATGTTGGAGAATGTCAGCAGGTTGTAGCTGCTCGCAGTGAGCGGCTTCGTATTAGAGCAGGTAATCCTGGAGGTTGGGAGGCTTTCCTTACCTCCGGCGATGCAGGTGGCCTGATAGGTATAGATCGTTGTTCCGCCCGCTCCCTTTGGCGTGCAAATAAAGTTTCCCGGCGGCGATGCTTTCAGGACATGCAGTGAGCCGCCCGTGAGGTTGATCTGCCCCTGGTAGTCCTTGCGATACGGTGTGAGCGAGTTGTCTGTTGAACTGACGATACGCTTGACTTCTTCACCCGGGTCGCCGCCTCCAGGACTGTTGATCCATTCAAATGTGACATTGGGCGGAATGGCACCCGCTACTCTCGATCCGGCATTCAATGTGATATTCGCGGGAGTGATACCAACTACGTCGTGAAATGTCACAGACTGGCCAGCCACCCCATTCGGATTTCCGAACACCAGGCGCAAAGCGGGACCAGTATAGGGAAGCACGTAAGCGAACGCGAAATGGTTCAAGTACAAACTATCCGAGCCGGCAGCAGTTTGCAGGTCAATTACTTTGCCGCTCGCAATCGTCGACGAAGAAAAAGCTTGCCATTTGCCGCCATTAATCACGACTTGTCCACTCCCTTTGTTTACGTAGGTGAGCATCTGGGCGGAGTGCTCCACGCCAAAATCATCAAGGAGAGCTACGCCGCGCAGATTGGGGAAATTGGGGCTGCCCAAGGAAAGGTCGAGGGTGTTGCCTGCGAAGAACCAGTTCCGTCCGCGCACGTGATCGCCAACGATGGAGAACCCGTTTTGTGCATACAAAACCAGCAGGGTTTGCCAGTCCCAGTACACAGCCTGGTTAGCATCCGAATCGCTGCCATACTTCACCTGGTTCATCACAATCGTCGTGAAGCGCTGGAAGTCGTCGTTGCCTCCGGGCCCATGGGCGAAGACCCCCGTTTCCATGTTGTAAGGTTGCCCGCTCAGGGTGTCGGGGCCGCCATCGTACATGGCGCCAAACCAGATGTGATCGAAATGGTTGTAGCTTCCAATAAATGCTTCTGTTCCGACGCGCGTTAATTGGAGTCCAATGGGCATGGCGGTGCTGTTGCCGAATAGGTGAAAATCATGCAGGGTCGCACCCTCTCCTCCCTGCAGGTTGAGCATGGGCAAACCTGCAGGTCCCGCCCAGATCAGCTTTGAACCCATGTTGCCGTCGAACGAACCCCAGCCGCAGCCACTGAACTCACCGCCGTACTGATAAAAGAGAAGAGTGCTGCTAATGATTGCCATGCCACAGAAGCCCAGCTTTCCGTACTTCAATGCCTTGGCCGCGCCGTTGCCGGCAGATGAGGCTATCGCCGCGTTGAAGGCGGCGGTGTCGTCAGTTCCGTACACGACGTTGCGGCCCGCGCCCGCGTACCCTGTCTTCGCGCTTAGCACGACATCATGCGAATCCACAACCGAGGCGATCATTGTGACCAGATTGTTGTTGCCAGAGCCATTGGAAGTCCCGCAGCCATAACAAATAATCGTTTTGCCGACATCTGCCGCGCTCCATGAGGCAGTCGAGCAAGTGAGGGAGCTGGTTGAGGATGTTGCACATCCAGTGGCCATTCGCGCATCTAGTTTCGCCCCCCACTCCCTCACATTGCGCCACTGGGGAGCATCCACGCTGGACGTGCGTCGTAAGTCGAAGACGCGAACGTTGTTCGAATTCCGGAATGAATCCGTACCCCTATAAGTACCTGGAATGAACACCACCTGGTTCTCGCCAGCAGCATCGATGGCTGATTGAATAGTCGAGTATCTAACTCCGTCAACGATTACAATTCCGGGAAACATAGTCGTTGTCGATTCGACTGCCGAGGTTTCTTGCCTCGGCGTCGAGGCTTCGGCGTACGCCCCTAAGACAAACACCATCGCCAGCGCCAATACAACCAGGCCTCTAATCGCCAACGAGCTGCTACTAGCACAAGGGATATACTCGATGGCTGCAACAACAATCGCATGCAAAAGTTCGCACGGTTTACCGATGGTCGACTTGGCTTCATTATTCTGCATCCTGCACCCAAACCCTGGCTGAAGACTCAAGTGGGATAGATCTCGCTGACCGGAACGTGACCGATCAAGGTTGCAATCCTACGTTTTTCATAGCGGTAGCTGCGTGCGACGAATGCGGGCAGCAGAGGCCATCCCGCGATTGGAGTGCGCACAAAAACGGCCGCTGCGTTTGGCAGGTCACCCCGAAGAATCGGCACCGCGACGGCGAGACCCGCCCATCCAAGCCACCGCGAGCGCAATAAGAATCGCGACCACAGACCCAATCCCAGCGTGTCTCCATATTTCCTTACGAACTCGTGCCAGAAAAGTCGGTGGTCCTCTATCGAACGCAACGACTTACGCGCGGAGACGGCAATTTGTGCTCTATGAATGCGGTTAGTAGTCAGTGCTTCTGGAGCGTAGATGTAGTCCCACTCCATGAGCAGATTCGTCCATAGGAATGCGTCAAAGTGCAGAAACCTTGAATCGAAACGGCCGCACGATTGCCATGCAGATTTTCGCACAGTAGCGGTGGTCAGCGATGGCACGGTAGCTGGAGATGTGTGCCGGCGCAGTAGTCGGGCACGAAGGAACTGTCGTCCTTCCCAATTCTCCGACCGGCACGGAGCAGCAGGTTTACGGTAGCAATAGCCGTTTGCGTAAAGCCACTGCTCTCCATTGCCAATCAGACCAGTTCGCGACGTGCAACCGGAGACGACTCGCGCGATGGTGGCCATGCAGTCAGGAGCCATCAGGTCGTCATGACAAAATAGCTTTACCCACTCGCCGGAACAGAGGTCCACTGCGCGATTGACATTATCGGCTTGTGCCAGGAATACTTTGCTACGGCTTAGCTTTATGCGGCGATCTTGACGCGCGTACTCTTCGCAAATATGTGGTGTCTCATCGGTGGACGCGTTATCCGATATGACTAACTCAAAATCGCTGAATGTTTGCGCACAGATGCTGTCCAGCGCCTCGCGCAAGTAGTTTGCGCCGTTGCGGACCGGCAGTGCGATCGATATGGATAGCGACTCGCTCATCTCAGTAAATCCATGACTAAAATCGTTTGAAGAAATTCCAGTCTGGTTCCCAACTCTGAACCTTTCGAAAATAGCGATCCTGGGTTTGTCGGTTCAGTACCCTTCGGGCAATGTGGACGACCACATTCCGCGCTGCGTAAGTAGGCGGAAGGATTGGCATCTCGACATACTTGCGATGCCTTGTGACAAACTTCAAGACCTTGTTGGTAGCGGCCATACCGCAGTCATTGAAGCCCCGGAGCATTCTGTCAAGATAGAAAAAGTCCAGTAAGACATAGTCGAACGTATGCCATCCATCAACGTAAGCGAAATCAATCTGTGTGCCACTGGCGAGAAGTTGTGGCAGTGCCAGGTAATCGGGAAGGTCGATCAACCGATGGCTGGGCGCCAGATCGGCCACAGCCTTTAGCCCTTCCGATTTCCACTGCGTACACTGGTACGGATCAATGGAGATCAACTTCCCATTTCCAATAGCTGACAGAATCGCCTTCGTGGAAACTCCGTTAGCCATACCGATTTCGATACCGAGGTTGGGCTTGAGGCTCTGCACGACATCACTCAACGTCCGGCTGTGCAGCATCGAGATACCACCTTCGGCCGTCATTGGAACAACCTAGGACAGCGATCATTCGCAACTTCGAAATGGTTAAATGTTTCCGCCCAAAGGGAGCTTAACGTCTCTCGAAGGTAGTTTGCGCCGTTGTAAACCGGCAAGGCGATCGAAAGTGATAGGTGCTTTGCTGGCATAGTACTCACAGTACAACCGGACTGGGAATCGGGACGATGAACTTTCCGCCCAGGTCCCGATAGGCTGTTTGTTGCTGTAAGATCTCGTCTACAAAATTCCACGTCAATAGGAGCACGTAGTCGGGACGGTCTTGCGCAAGCCGCTCCGGCGGTAGAATCGGGAGCTTAGTACCAGGCGTAAACAGCCCCTGCTTCAGCTCGCTGCGATCGACTACATATTCCAGGGTTCCCGGTTCCAGGCGGGCGGTGTTCAACAGAGTGGAGCCTTTAGCCGAAGCTCCATAGACACAGATTCGCTTCCCAGTCGAACGCAAATGAATCATCAGGCTCTTGAGTTGGTGAATATTGGCTCGGATGCGAGCACCGAAATCGGTGTAAAACGTGACCTGATCCATCCCCCGCTCGTGCTCCTCGGCCAACAGCTGTTCCACCCGCTTTCGCCCGAGTGGATTTGACTGCAATGCTACGGTGACGGCTAGTGAACCTCCGTGAATCGGAACGCGCTTGACATCGGTAAATACCAGACCATGACGATGCAATAGGTTCTCAATCGCATGAGCCGAGAAGTAGAAGATGTGTTCGTGGTAAACCGTGTCAAACTCGAGATTGCATATCATGTTACCGAGGTAAGGAAACTCGAACCGAGCGATCGCGCCGGGTTTGAGAATTTTCTTTACCCCGGCGATGAACCCATTAATATCTGCCACGTGGGCCATCACATTATTGCCAATCACCACGTCGGCAAGCGTGCCTTCGTCCGAAAGCTGGAGGGCCAGATCATCGTCGAAGAATGCGACCTTGGTCGGCACTCCGCGCCCTTGCGCAATGGCGGCGATGTTGGCGGCAGGCTCAATACCAAGTACAGGAATCTTCCGCTCGGCAAAGAACTGCAATAGGTAACCGTCATTACTGGCGATCTCAACCACCAAGCTACTGTCGTTCAGATGCCGTTCACGGCAGAGCTCGTCGCATACTTGTTCGGCATGCCGCAACACGGTATCGGAGTATGACGAAGCATAGACGTAATTCCCGAACAATACCTCGGGACACACCGTCTCTGTGATCTGAACCAAGGTGCAGTTGACACAGAACACAAGCTTGAGAGGAAACGTCAATTCTTCGGTTTGCAGTTGTTCTTGGGTTAACAAAGCATTTGCCAACGGCGTCGCCCCGAGGTCTGCGACAAGGTACAGCTGGACCGAACCACATGAACGGCACGCGGTAATCGCGGAGCTGGTCGGAAGAGCACCCAGCTCTGTTATAGCGTGGCTCATATCATTGCCTCCACAGATTCTCGAATTCCCTCTTCCAGAGTGGTAGGCGGCAGTTCTCCTAACGTTTCCAGCAAATGACGCGGGTTAGCGGCGTAATACATAGGTTCGCCAGCGCGATAGGGGCGTGCACCGAACTGGACCCGCGGATCCAGTCCCTTTTCGTGCAGGACCTCCAGCAGCACAATAACGAATCGCTTCAGGGGAACCGGCGAGTCCGAACCCACGTTTAGAGTGCGCAGGCTACCATTTTGTGGAGGGCACTCCAATGCACGCCAGAACAGCCCGGCAATATCCTTGACGAAAACGAAATCGCGGACCTGTTCGCAGGCGGTAAGCTCAACCGCACGCCCCGCCTTGGCGCAAGCGACGACATAAGGCAAAAGCCGCGGCTCGCGCTCGCAAGGGCCGTAAATATTGAATAGCCGGAGCAACGTGACTGGCATGTGCCCGGCATAAGTTCCGGCACAAAATGATGCTGCCGCCTTCGAGATGCCGTACGGCGACACGGGAAACACTGGGTCGTTCTCCGTAAGGTTGCGCGATTGCGGCGCGTACTCATAGCCGGAGCCCGCGAGCACGACAGCGGGCGCCTCCGGCAGAGCAGAGGCGGCAGCAAGCAAGTTGTCGGTACCCATCACGTTAGTTCGCATTAGCTCGCCAAGTTCAGCTTTCCCAGACACCCCGGCAGACGCGACATGCAAAACTGCAATTGGTTCAATCTCGCGAACCATGGCGAAAAGCCGGACACGGTCACCAAGATCCATCGGAACATGCATGGCGGCTCCGGTTGTTGCTTCGGACCGCGAAGTCGTAATTACTACAGCGCCGCTTCGTACGGCGGTCGACACCAAGTGCCGCCCCAGGAATCCAGTCGCTCCCGTGATCAGGACTTTGCGGCCATGCCAAAAGTTTGCAGTGACCACGCTATGCCTTTCTGCGAAGCCGCAGCTTCGTACGCCGCAATATCGGAGACACAGGAGCCGAACACTCCTGGCTCATCCTGCGGCTGCTGAAAGTAATCTGAGTACCAAAGCACCGTGCGCCTGACCGCCTCTTCAAAGTCCCACACCGGACGCCAACCTAGTTGTGCTATTGCCTTGTCGATACACAGGCGCAACAATGCAGCTTCGTGAGGTGCGGCCGAGTTTATTCCCGTCTGCCACGAGCCCGATCCCCACGCACGTATAGCGGTATCGACCAGATCGGCTACGGTGAAAACATCTGACGCGAGTGGGCCAAAGTTCCAGCCGCCGGCGAAGCGTTCGCCATCGGGACACGCTAGACCCGCACCCAAGGCCAAATATCCGGACAGGGGCTCCAACACATGTTGCCATGGACGAATAGCTTCAGGCGATCGGACCTTGAGAACGTCTCCAGCGTGAAACGCACGAACGGCATCGGGCAGGATGCGATCCGGCGCCCAGTCGCCACCACCGATCACGTTGCCAGCACGCGCGGAAGCGAGGTGAACTCCATGTTGGGCCGTCGCTGAAGCAGGAAAGAAAGAATCGCGATATGAAGCCACTGCGATTTCCATGGCTGCCTTGCTGGCGCTGTAAGGGTCGTGCCCGCCGAAAGGGTCGTTCTCGCGATATCCGTAGTCCCACTCGCAGTTGCGATAGCACTTATCGCTGGACACAACGACAACCGAGCAGGCCTGTCGGGCTTCGCGAATGGCCTGCAGTACGGACAACGTGCCCATGACGTTCACGTCGAAGGTGCCGATGGGATCCTCATAGGAACGCAGTACCAGCGGCGCCGCCGCCAAATGAAATATGAAATCCGGCCGGACGTCGCGAAGGGCGCGTACTACCCCAGCCGTGTCGCGGATGTCGCCGCGCAGATCCTGAACGTGATTTGCCAGACCGCAAGTCTCAAACAAGCTCGGAGTCGTGGGCGGATCGAGCGAATAACCCACTACCCGCGCGCCTAGCTGCAGCAGCCAGATAGCCAGCCAGCCGCCCTTGAAGCCCGTATGGCCCGTAATTAAAACTACTTTGTCGCAGTAAGAGTCTGTAAACACGGTTTGCAATTCCAGGGCGCATTGCCGCTGCGCCATAGCTCGTTCAAAAGTTTCCACTCACGGTAAGTATCCATGGGCTGCCAAAAACCCTTGTGCTCGTACATCACCAGCTCTCCGTCACGGGACAGCCGCTGCAGGGGCTCACGTTCAAAAATCAAGTCCTCTTCTTCGGAGAGGTAATTCCAAATCCGACGATCCAACACGAAGAAACCACCGTTGATCCATCCCTGTTCGGTTTGCGGCTTCTCCAGAAACTCCTCAACCAACGTAATATCGTGCTCAGAGGTAGTTCGCATAACACCAAAGCGGCCGGGAGGCCGAACACCGGTAACGGTTGCGATCCGGCCATGGGCGCGGTGAAAGGAAATGAGTTCGCAGATGTCTATGTCGGCAACTCCGTCCCCGTAGGTGAAGCAGAACAATTCAGTGTCAGCGAGGTATTTGCGGACGCGCAAAAGCCGAGCACCGGTTTGGGCAAGTTCCCCGGTATCAGCCAAAGTGACGCGCCAATCTTCTTCTGGGGGACTGTGAAACGCGATTGATTCACGATCGCCCAGCCCGATTGTGAAGTCCGACGACAGGGCGCGATAGTTCAGGAAAAAGTCCTTAATGGCCGCACCCTTGTGCCCCAGGCAAAGCACGAAATCGTTGATGCCATGCCGACCGTAGAGCTGCATGATGTGCCAAAGTACAGGCTGATCGCCGATGGGGATCATGGGCTTCGGAATGTCGTCGGCAACCCCTCGAATCCGGGTGCCTTGTCCTCCGCAGAGGATTACCGTTTTGATTGCTTTCTGCTGCACATTAATGCCTAAGAATTTATAGCACTAAACTGGTATACAATGATACCATAAGGTGTTTAAATGCAAGGCGCTGAAGGGCAGCAAAGTGGGGAGTGACTTGCGAAGTTAAATCCGGNNCTTTAAACAGGCTCGGAGGGCAATTGGAGGTAGAGGCGGCAACGATCAGAGCGCGCATTCTTGCCACTTGTCCGGCGAATGTACGCGCTTTAGCAAATAGGGTCGAACGGTCGCCTTTGGGATATCGGCTTGCGCGAGGGGCATTGTGGTCCCTGGTTGGAGTCGTAATCGCACGTTCCCTGGGATTACTTGCCTCGATAGTGGCTGCTCGCCTGCTCGGCAAAGTCAGTTTCGGAAAGCTCGGCATCCTTCAGAGCACGACGGCTATGTTCCAAATTTTTGCCGGAGCAGCCATGGGATTGATGGCGACCAAGCATGTCGCCGAGTTCCGCTGCACGGATCCGGAACGTGCGGGGCGAATTATCGCCCTGTCCGATGCCGTCGCGGGAGCTGCTGGGACGCTGTTGGCTGTTCTCTTGGCGATTTTTGCCCCTTGGTTGGCGACTCACACGCTGGCGGATCCGCAACTTAAAACACTGCTCCGTCTCGGCGCACCGTTGCTGCTGCTGGGCTCGCTTAGCGGCGCCCAGACCGGAGCATTATCAGGTTTCGAGTGCTTCAAGGAGCTCGCCCATATCAACCTCTGGTCTGGACTCTTTGGGTTTCCAGTCACGGTTTTAGCCGTATGGTGGGATGGGTTAACCGGTGCGGTGTGGGCACTGGTGCTGACTATGGCCTTTACCTGCGCGATGAACTTTATTGTTTTGCAGAGGGCGGCCAAGCAGCGCGACATAAGGATCACTCTACGGTCTTCACGCCAGGAGTGGCCATTACTCTGGACTTTCACGCTCCCAACATTGCTGGGCGGCATCCTGACTGCTCCCGTCTTTTGGGCTTGCAACGCGATGTTGGTAAACCGGCCCGGTGGCTACGCGGAGATGGGCATCCTGAATGCGGCGAACCAGTGGTACGCAGCCGTGCTCTTCGTTCCGGGTATGCTCGGACAGGTCTTGCTCCCGATCATTACAGAACGTCTCAGCCAGGGACACCAGGAGCATTCGCGTCGCCTGCTGCGAGTTTCAATAACCGGGAACGGCGTAATCGCCGCTGTCATTGTCGCTCTGGGTGCCATTTTTAGTCCCTTAATCATGCGCTTCTATGGGGCTCAGTTTGCAGATGCGTGGCCGACTCTTATTGCAGTGCTCCTAGCGGCAGGCCTACAGGCCTTGCAGACCCCGATTTTCGATTTCATGATTGCCAAAGGGCGAATGTGGACCACACTTTGGTTGTTGGCTGCATGGGCTGCGACGCTATTAGCAGTGACTGCGCTACTCGTGAGGTGGGGAGCGTTCGGGCTTGCCTCAGCACGCCTGGTGGCCTACATTGCCAGCGTGTGCTGGATCAGTATCGTTGCGCACCGTCTGCTGACCGGCAAGACGCGCCTGCCGTCGCGATGGCAACGAAGTGGAAGCTGAAGGTCGTTGTAAGTTCGCACTCGAGGAAAACCGAATTTATCTTCATTTTTTAGAAACGCGGGTCGGCCATTTTGTAGACGGGGAGAGGGTGGTGAAGGTGCTTGCTATGAAAAGAAAAATATCCGCGGAAAGGAGTCTGGCCAAGTGAGGACGGGGGGATTTGTCCATGCAACAGGCTTTCTTCAGCGCGTCAAGATGCCGAGCGGGGTGCTGTTTCAAAACTTACCCATCATAAAACGAAGGACATTATTCGGACGCTTGATCAGTTGCTCTGAGACCGCTAACTCAATCGTTCGCAGGAAGAACGGCTCGGGTATCGGCTTCCAACCGGAAGTCGACTATGGAGCCGCTCGCCGCTGGGCCCCGCCTAGCGAGGCACCACCAGCATATTATCTTCCCGATACTTGCGGATGTCCGTCTCCGACCCATCCCTGGCTAGAAACCGATACCCCGCCGTCGTCACGACCTCGGCAAGTTCCGCGATTGATTGCCCCATGTCAGCAAGATTGGTCTCATCCACTTCTATCCACATTCTGCCGACGGGGATCTCCGAAAGAAGGCCGCGTAGCACGCGCGGCTCGGCACCCTCAACGTCCACCTTCAGGAAATCGATGCGTCCGATTGCTTTGGTTCGACAGTAGTCGTCCAGTCGAAGGGCTGGAACTACTACGACCTCAGCATCGTCGAACCGGTGCTGCGCGTTCCCGTCTGCGCGGATCCGAGCAAAAAGGGATCCTTTCCGCGGTGACTGAAACTCCAACGCTCCGCTGGAATCCGACACCGCGACTTGATTGAGCACTACGTTCCGGAGTTTGTTCCGGCCGCAATTTTGCTGTAACGCGTTGAAGGTTCGCGGAGATGCTTCGAAGGCGTGGACGGTGGCCCGGGGATGAGCGGTCGCCAGGGCGCAGGTCCAGATGCCGACATGGGCGCCAATGTCGAACATGACGCCGTCTGCCGGTAGTGACCGGATGAGATCCATTTCGTGCGGCCCGGGCCTCAGGTTACGAATCGCTCGTAACTCCGAGTAGGTTCTGCCCGTCAGGCGCGCTCCAAACGGGGACTGGGCTGACTTTCTGCCCATCCGGTAGAGAGCGTAGTCCAAGAGCATTCCCGGTTCGGCGGCTGCGGTAGCCAGATTTTTCAGAAAGGATGAGGGCTCAGGCATAGGACATTGTCAACAATTTATCGTTATCGCGCAATCACGACGTAAAGGGCACTCCCCACAGGGGGAAAGAGGTGGAAGAAGTTACGACTGCCTCGCAGATCAAGGAAACGAAAGCTCCTCTAGACAGGTAGCAATTAGCGAAATCTAACGTGCTGTGAGGGTGAAAAATGGAACCGATCGCATTGACAACGAGTGGGCTAGAATCTTCGCAAGCCGGGGCGTCTAGTGTGTGTGCCTTGGTGATAACCTTCAATCGGGTGGCGGTTCTCCGGCAGTGTGTTGAGATTCTGCGCTCGCAGACGAGACGGCCGGATGAGATTGTTGTGGTCGACAACGGCAGTACCGATGGGACAAGCGAGTGGTTGCGGCAGCAGCCGGATCTTACCGTCTTGCAGCAAGAAAACTCGGGTGTGGCGGGAGGCATTTATTCTGGCCTCAAGTACGGGTATGAGCGAGGCTATTCCTGGATTTGGATCAACGATGACGACGCGTTCCCTGCCCCGGACGCGTTGGACAAGCTAATGTCTGCAACGTGGCTACGCCCGAAGGGGAGAGTATTCAATTCCCTTTCTCGTGATATCAGCGATTGTAAGCGCATTGCATTCCACTTCATCCGGTACATAGGCGGTAACCCTCTTCAAAGGAAGCGCTACGACTACGTCAGCGATTTGTTGAATGAGGCGGAGGGACCCCTCATTGAAGGGGAAGCGCAGTTCTACCAGTCGTCCTTGTTGCATCGTGAGATTATTGACAAAGTGGGATTGCCGATTCCCGACCTGTTTATCCGGGGCGATGAAATCGAGTATCTGACGCGGATCATTGGCGCTGGATTTCCCACCTATACCGTCCCCGTCAGTCGAGTCGTTCATCCGCAGCAGAAACGTGAGGTCGTGCGGATTTTAGGCAAAAGGCTCGATTACGAGCCCATGGAGGATTTGAAGCGCTACTATACGGCTCGAAACGCCGTATGGAGCGACCTGCATTTCCCGGGTGCGTGGGGTCGACCTTCGCTTCGAAGGTTTCGGATTCTTAAGATATTCATTTACCATCAGTTAGTTGCCTCCATCACCCATTCTGGAACCCGCCAGAAACTGGCTGCTGCACGCATAGTGTGCCATGGGATTGCGGATGGTTTGCGTATGAATCGAGACGGCAGGATTCGCGGCAGGGAGACGGTCTATAGGCACCCGTTCCTGGTGCGAGTTGCCGAAAATGTGGCAGGCCCAGTTCCGCCACCTATCGGCCAAGCTTGAGTTGTTTACCCTAGGATCACTCATCGCTCCCTTTCTTTTTCGCCTTTTAGTGGTGGTGACCCGTTCCACTTTATGTGCTACATTTCTTTAACACCGAAGTGTCGTAAGGAGTCTGAGCGTGGAACAAAAGCGATTCCGGGGATATCCGGACGGATCGGCGCTGCCGCCGTCCAGCGTCGAGTTTGGTGCGCAATTGCTCGCGGATGACCCTTCCGCGTTTGCGAGGTTCGGCCCCCAGGAATCAACTCTCGCTGATACGGTCCGAATTCTGCGCAAGCGGAAATGGATCATCCTCACGTCGGCAGCAGTGATGGTCATTCTGGCGACGATCGTGTCGTTGCGGATGACGAAGAAATATGACGCCAGCGCCCGTATCGATTACAGCAAAGAGAGCAATGAAAGCCTCGGATTCAAAGACGTCCCGGGCGCCGACGATAACGGTGGCGAGGGCTCCGACTACTCGGTTGCCATGGACACGCAGATCAAAATTCTGGAAAGCGACAGAATCGCTTTGGGAGTTATCAATAACCTCCATCTTGATCAAAATCCAGTATTCGCCGGCAAGCTGGCGACCACCTCCTCGAAGATAGCGACGATCAATGTAGATCAGATCGATCATAATCGTGAGGCGGCTTTGCTGGACCGATTTCACGGCGCTACGACAGTGCGAAGCGTCCGTAATACCCGTCTGATTCAGATTACCTTCCGCAGTCCAGACCCTGTGCTGGCAGCCGCGGTGGTCAACAATATGGTCAATACCTATGTGGAAGACAACTACCGTACCCGGTATGAGTCGACTATGCAGGCGTCTGACTGGCTGGCCAAGCAGATTTCAGACCTTCAGCTGAGGGTGGAGACTTCACAGGAGAAGTTGGTCCGGTATCAGCGCGAGAATGGCATTGTGGGCATCGATGAAAAGCAAAATATTGTTACCCAGAAGCTCGACGATCTGAGTAAGAACCTTACCGAAGCCGAGGCTGACCGGATGTCCAAGCAGGCAGCTTACGAGTCTGCCAGAGCTGGCAAGCTGGAACAACTGGGTGAATCCTCCGGTACTGATCTTACGTCTCATTTGCTAGAGCAAGAAGCGACCCTGCGGTCCCAATATGCCCAACTAACCACCACGTTCGGACCAAACTACCCCAAGGCTCTCGAGGTCAAGAACCAGATCGATCAGACGCAACGCTCACTTGAGGCAGAGGCTCAGCGGGTTGTTAAGAGGTTGCAATCAAACTTAGTTTCCGCCCAGGCGCGCGAGGTCATGCTGCGCAGCGCTCTCGAAGATCAAAAAGTGGAAGCCAATCAGCTCAACGAAAAAGCAATTGACTTTTCGATCCTCAAACGAGATCTGGACGCCAACCGTACCCTATACGAAGGTCTGTTGCAAAAACTAAAGGAAGCTGGCGTTGCGGCTGGTCTACGATCAAGCAACATTCGTGTTGTAGACGTCGCCCGCGTTCCTGTAAAACCTGCCGTTCCGAATCTGCCACGAAATCTGGCTTTGAGCCTGGCGATCGGTCTGGTTGGCGGGGTGGTGCTGTCCTTCGTCATTGAAACCCTCGACAATACAGTACAGACTCCCGATCAGGTCCAAGCGCTAACGGGAAGCCCGTCGCTGGGTCTTGTGCCAGAGAGTAAGTTGTTGGAAGGCGTGCGAAACATACCACGCTTAACGCGGTCGCCGGAAGCAACACGTGAGCCATCCACGCAACTCGTGACTCAGTTAAGGCCTAACTCCGACATTGCGGAGTCATACAGGACGGTGCGGACTTCCATTCTCCTTTCTTCGGCTGTGCGGCCGCCGCGCGTCATGATGTTCACTAGTCCGTTGCCGCAGGAAGGCAAAACGACCACCAGCGTCAACATGGCGGTCGTGTTGGCGCAGAGGGGAGTTCGAGTCCTGCTCATCGATGCAGACATGCGCCGGCCCAGCGTGCATGCCGCATTCGGGTTGCCGAACTCATCCGGGCTCAGCAGCCTGCTGGCGGGCCTAGACGAATACGAGAAAGTAGTCCACGGTTTCGCGCCGCAACCGAGTCTTTTCATAATGACTTCGGGACCGATCGCTCCCAATCCGGCTGAACTGTTGGGGTCCGATCGGATGCGAGACCTATTGGCAAAGCTCCGTACCGAGTACGACCATGTGATTCTGGATACGCCGCCAGTCATCCCGGTCACCGATCCTGCTGTACTTTCGGCAATGGTGGATGCGGTATTACTGGTAGTCCGCTCGGGCAAGACCACGAAGAATGCCCTCCGTCATGCCCGCAACCTACTGCTTCAGATCAACGCCCCCGTGATGGGTACTATCGTCAACGGCGCGAACATGCGCTCGCCCGACTATTACTATCAGTACTACTACGGTTACAGAGGCAAGGGCTACTACCATTCCGATGGCGAGGGAGTACAGGCGAAAAAGATCGCGGGCTAGTGTTGGTCCTCGACAAGACAGGTCAGCCTTATGCGCGTGACACTGCATTCTGCTACCCAGAAAATCGCCTTCTTTGCAGCCGCTTTGATGGCAATGGCGGTCTACCTCGTCATCATGGGCCGATCTTATCGCGCTGAGCAGCTGAGTTCCCGGCTGGACGCGATGTCGCTGAGATCTGCGTTGCTGCTCGAACCAGACAATGCTGGCTACGCTCACGATTTAGGCAGATATCTCTTCCTGGCTCAAGACGCGCAATCAGCGACTCCCTATCTTCAGCGTGCCGTGGATCTCAACCCGTTCGTAGCACGATTTTGGTTCGATTTAGCTGCTGCCTACTATGTTGCTGGTGACTTGCCGGGTCAGCAGCACGCGATAGAGCAGGCCACTGCATCCGATCCGCGCACGCCCGAAGTCGCATGGGAGGCGGCTAACTTTTATCTTGTGCAGGGGCGCACCGACGATGCACTGCAACAGCTCGGGGTTGTGCTGCAGAACACGTCTGAGCCTCTCAGACCCGCACTGCAGCTGGGTTGGCGAACCACGCACAATATTGACAAGGTACTGGCTATCACGCCAAACAAACCAGCAGCCTTACTCGAACTCCTTCAAGTCATGATAAGCAATCAGCGGATTGACGAAGCTGAGGCGGTTTGGCAGCGGCTGGCGTCCCTACACCAATGGGTGGATCCCAAACAGTTGGCTTCGTGGATTGGGTTCCTCGTATTGCAAGGTCGGCCGGAAGACGCCAATAACGTATGGCAACAGTTGATCGAAATGGATCCAGAACTGAAGGGATACGCAAGTCCTGGCAATCTCTTGTCAAATGGAGGATTCGAGCGTGAACTGCTCGATGGTGGCTTCGACTGGCAATTTCAGGCCAATAGCGAAGTCAATTTCGCCTTGGATACCACCCAGTTGTACGGCGGTACGCGTTCGCTAAGGATCACGTTCCCCGGATCGCCCGTACAGGATACCGGCTTACTACAGTGGGTGGCAGTGAGACCGGACAGCACATATTCGTTTTCGGCTTATGTTCGCAGCGAGGAACTCCTCACCAGTAGCGGCCCGCGGTTCGAAATAGTCGAGCCATATACGCGGGAACGTCTTTTCCTGGCCGATGACATATTGGGAAGCAATAGCTGGATGCGGGTCACAGGCGACTTCCATACTGGGTCTAAGACTAAGCTAGTCGCTCTGCGAATTGTGAGAGTTCCGGCCAACAGCGTCATTAAAGGCCAAATGTGGATCGATGACGTGAGTGTAACGCAACGATGAACACAATCCCCGCGCGAATCAAGCCGTTGAGCGATGTCAAGTCAGTCGTGATCACTGGCCAGTCCGACCAGCCCGCCGCATGGACGCGGGGATTTGACTATATTTTGTGTTACGGACTGGCCGGTTTAGCTGTATTCGGCCCGTTGGCCTTCGGGGCAGTAGAGCCCTGGGCGGCGTTTGCGCTGCAGTGCGGCGTGGCCCTGCTGTTTCTCGTTTGGGCAGCGCGACAAGTGGCCAGCGGATCTTTGCAGGTTGCTTTCAGTCCACTCTATATTCCATTGCTTGGTTTCGCTGCCATTGTCGGCCTGCAAATACTGCTGCGAGTACCGCGATATCTCTATGGCACAGTCTCGGCCGCTCAGTTTTCGATCCTCTACGGACTGGTATTTTTCATCGCGGTTCAGGTGCTTTACAGAGATAGGAATCTGGAGCGAATTCTAGGGTTGCTGAGCTTATTCGGCTTTCTTCTGGCGCTGTTTGCCATTATTCAGCACTTCGCAGGAAATGGAAACATTTACTGGATACGTCCGGTGACCGACGAGTCCTCCGTCTTCGGTCCCTACATTAACCGTAACCATTTTGCCGGAGTAATGGAGCTACTGGCGCCCTTGCCAGTCGTGTTAGCGACGCGGTCTCATCGGTCGATGCTGGAGCGCTTTGCGTCGATGTTTGCTGGTGGAGTTATGGTGGCAGCGGTTTTTCTGTCTGGTTCGCGGGGTGGAATGGTTAGTGTGGTTGCGGAGTTCATGTTTTTCATTGGATGTGTTCTTCTGGTGAAACGAGGTTCGCGACAGGCTTGGATGGGGATTGCCATCTTCTTCGTTTTGGCGGCAGGCCTAGTGGCATGGGTTGGTGCCGCCGACATGGTGGAACGAATCGGCACACTCGCCGACCAGTTCAACTCGGCGACCATGGATCAGCGCTCGACGATCCTGCGAGACAGTCTCGTAATGGTAAAGGAGCGTCCACTACTGGGCTGGGGTCTAGGGCAGTTTCCGGATGTGTATCCACAGTTCCGGAGTTTTTACACGAATTTCTTTGTTAACGCTGCCCATGACGACTATTTGCAGGTATTGGTCGAGACCGGTTTCCTGGGATTCGCCATGGCAGTGCTCTTCATAGTCCTTCTCTACGCGGGGGGAATTAAGCGATGGCGTGCTGGCAGTAGCGCAAACCTGGCGGCATTGGTGGCCTGCACGGGCCTGCTGGTCCACGGTTTCGTGGATTTCAACCTGCAGATCCCTGCTAACGCCGTGCTGTTTTGCCTGTTGTCGGCCGCAGCTTGCAGCACTGCGGAGCGGCTGCAGGTGCCGGTGGTAAGAAACAATCGCACTTACTCGATGCGGTAAACCTTTACGAGGAAAGCGGGTGCGCCGGCACACCCCCCACCGTCACTCCCGGTGGGACATCAGACGTAACAACCGCACCAGCACCCACTGTGGCACCTTGGCCAATTCTCAGGTATTGCAGCACCTGGGCCCCGGTACCAATCAGAACTCCGTCCTCCAAAACCACCCCTCCGGAAATGTTGGCGCCGGGATTAATGAGACAGCCGCGTCCAATTTGTGATTCGTGTCCGACGGTGCAGCCGAAGTTCAGCTGCGAAAAATCTCCTATGACAACATTGACCGTGACGATCGCGCCTACACATACGACAACGCCACTTCCAAGCTGAACGCTGTCCTTGTCGATCAGAGCGCTAGGGTGTATCAGTGTCGGCCATTGCAGATCGGGAAACTCGGCACAAAGCTGGGCTGACAATCGCAGTTTCGCACTCGGCTCACCGCAGCCCATCGCGAGGGCGTTAATCGAGTGCGCGCGCAAGCAATCAAAGTCCCCGAGCAACATGTCTCGGCTGTCATGGGGGCCGATCGCTCCGAGATCACTTACTACGAAGCCAACGAAGTCGAATTCACTAGGGCCACCCCGGGGGACGGCACGCACAATTGCAGCAATCTCACGGGCATTCCCCCCGGCGCCCACGATAGCGATTCGCATTCGCACTTCTGGAAGAGTCTCCGACATCAATTCTTGGGGCGCGGGTTGACTTGCAGCTCTGGGATCTTCAGCTTCTCAAACGAGACGACCGACATCTGCACATTTTAATCGGTTTGAACCAAAGTCGGCCGAACCTCGAAAAAAATCTGCATTGTCCCTCGAGCGCAGTCTTCATGAGTTGATCTCTCTGGCGACAATATCACTAAAGTGGGTCACCGGCAGGGATACATGCGGAGAGTGCATCTCTTGGCGACCAAGCCAAACCAAACTTTGGGACGCGTGCTTGCATGCGCAAACGGGCAGGCGGCAACCCAAAAGGCCGTCAATCTCCCATATAAGTGCCATATTAATATGTAATGCAGTAAGACCTTTATGGTAATAATTTGCTTGTTGGTTCCCACTAAAAGTGTTATTCTTTGGAACTACGGGGATGAGAATTCCCGTTCTGGAGGTTTTATGAGCAGCCGCAGCGTTCGCATATTGCTGAGCATGATTTTGATGACAGCTTTCCAAGCCTTCACGGCACTTGCTGCCGATAAACCTGCGGCAGTGCTTCACTCCAGTGGCACCACGACGGTGAACGGTTCGGAGGCCGCTACGACTGCAGCTCTGTTCGACGGCGACAACATCCGGACCATCACTGGAATTGTCACGATCTCCGCGCCTGGTTCCACTGTGCTGGTACCTCCCAGCTCGGCACTGGTGCTCAACGGAAATGTCTTGAATCTGAGCTCGGGAATAGCCAGCATTAGCACGACAACCGGCATGACTGCTCAGGCAGATGCGTTTACGATTGCACCAGCGACGGGCGGCACTGCCAAGTTTGACGTGAAGCGGTCCGGCGACCTTCTGGAGATTCGTGCAACAAAGGGAGCTCTAACCATCAATTCTGGGACCAAGACGCTGGCTGTCGCTGAAGGTCAGACCGCAGCTCTCGATGCCAGCAGCGGAGGGTCTTCGGCCGGGCTGGTGAGTCCCAGTTCCTCTGCCACCAAGATGCTCGCCGGCTCAGCCTCGTCGATTTTTAGCCTCGACAAGACACTCGCCGATGACCCCAGCAACCTGAATTACTGCGGCCAAGCTATTTGTCAGCATCTTAAGGACATCTCCGGGTTTAAGGCATGTAAGTGTCTCAAGTAGTTCCGAGGACCGGCTACGATCTTCGAGACGATCTCACCTTAATTACTTATTAGCGTGGCGACTGGGATATCGTCGCCACTTTGCCTTTTGCTTCCTGCAAGCGACGACCAGCGCTGCCGGGCAGTTTGAGCCCGAGCTCAATTGATCGATCTCGGCGGCTCAATGTGAAGGTGGCCTAATGCCTACGTCGCAGCACCTTCCGAACCAAGTGCGAGGGCCTGTCGTGCCAGACCAACGGCTGGCTGGGGCAATATCACCTCAGTCTGGGCTTTCCCAAACGAACGCAAGGTAATCACGCGGACTCGCATCACCTCCGACTTGGCTTAGTCAATGTCTGCCAATCCATCCTCGCCTTGCTACTGAAGGTGCTCTAATCGAAGTCGCCGCAGCCGCCTCAACAAATATAGTGCACCTCGTCGAGCCAGTTGATGGCATTGGCAATGAATTAATGTCACTTAAATGCTAGATACAACGACAAATTTTAGCTTGAAAGTGATCTATGTCTCTAATACAATACGGCTACATCATTAACGCGGCGCGGATTCCCAAAATCATTTTTGAGCGAGAGCGCACGACATGCCACTTCCCAGGGTTCTCGGTAGATTTGAGGTATTTCTGTCCCAGTTCGGTCGCCAGGTCAATCGGCTGCCCCGACCTTTGTTTAGTCGCTGGGGCCAACTTGGTATCGACGCCAGCCTATCGGCGATCGCTATCTGGCTTTCCTATCAACTTCGTTTCGACTTCAGTGTTCCGTCGGGCCATCAGTCGGTAATGTGGACCTGGGTGGTGCTGCTGACGACGGTACGGCCTTTGTGTTTGTTTGTTTCGGGTGTCTACCGGGGGACTTGGCGCTATTTCGATCTTCACGACACGATTTCCTTCGCTGTTGGGGCGACACCGCCCACGCTCTTTATGCTGCTGTTGCGCCTAGTTTCCGCCGATGCATCTGGCATTAAAGTCCCCTTGATAGTCATCGTAGCGGACTATTTCATGTTCTTGCTTCTTAGTCTAGGCGTTCGCGGACTCCGGCGGCTGCTTTATGAAGCATCGATGTGGAATGGCTCCCCGAAGCGGACTTTGCTGGTGGGGACGGAAGAAGGACTAGCCTCGGCGCTGCGTCAAATTTCATTACGCAACGAGGTCCTGGTCGTCGGTCTTCTAACGCCTAATCGGCAGTTGGTGGGCTCACGGATCGGAGGATTCACGGTAGTAGACACTCCTGTCGCTCTACCCCAACAGCTTGCTACAGGTGAGATCGATTTGGTCCTCATCGCCGATTCGGACGTAGACTCAATCGGCAAGGCAGTAGCGACGGCGATGGAGTTTGGGGTTGAAGCGCGATTGCTGCCCTCGGCGCGGAATGTCATCACCGGTGACGTCCGCGTATCTACCAGCCCGCATCCGGAACTGGCAGTTGTGCATTCTCGAACCCTAGAAAGTGAGCCTCATCCGGCCGTCATCGAAGCCTTTCGTGGCCGTTCGGTCCTCATCACCGGCGCCGGGGGATCCATTGGCTCGGAGTTGAGCCGTCAGGTAGCACGCCTGCCTGTGTCTCGAACGCTGCTCTTGGATCAGGACGAAAATTCGATTTTCGCGATTCACGGCGAATTATCGGTCAAAGCAAACGCGGAACTCCTCGTCCCTCTGGTCGCCGATATTCGCGATCATGAGCGTATCTGGTCGATCTTTACCAAGTATCGTCCTCAGATCGTCCTCCATGCCGCCGCCTACAAGCATGTGCCGGTGATGGAACATAACTGCGCCGAAGCCGTTCTCAACAATGTGTTAGGGACACGAACGATCGCTGAGACAGCAGTCGGGTTCGGCGCCGAACGCCTCCTGATGATCTCGACCGACAAGGCGGTGAATCCCAGCAGCATAATGGGTGCCACCAAGCGCATGGCGGAACTGCTGGTGCAACACTTGGCAGGCCGACAAAAGGGCAATGGCAACCCTACCCGTTGCACTTGCGTGCGGTTTGGAAACGTGGTGGGCAGCAGCGGCAGCGTGGTGCCGATATTCTTGCGACAGATTGCCTGCGGCGGTCCGGTGACCATTACCGATGCCGAAATGACGCGCTACTTCATGACAATTCCCGAGGCCGTGCAATTGGTGCTCCAAGCTGCTTCGATTGGCTCGAACGGGGAAATTTATATGCTGGACATGGGTAATCCGGTCAAGATCATGGCCTTGGCTCGCCGATTGATCGAGCTGTCCGGCCTGCGTCCCGATAAAGATATTGAAATTCGAATTGTAGGCTCACGGCCCGGGGAGAAACTGCATGAGCAGCTTTGGACTGATTCGGCAGTCGTCGGCGCAACGTCATTTCCGCGGGTACTGAGGATTCAGCCAACTCCACCCTCCGAAGATTTTCAGCAGCATCTGCAAGCCATTGAGGCGATAGCCCACACTCACGACGATGAGTCAGTGCGAAAGGCCATGGTCGGAATGCCGATAAGTTATAAGCCTGCCGGACAGGTGAAAGGCGTTCCACTCCCCGTCGTCTTAATAGATTCGGCTGGCGCAGCCGATTCGCCCACACTGAGAGGCTTTGGAACGGCGACTGCTTGAGTTACTCCGTTCAACTAGGGAATCTCTGGATAAGAAAAGTCATTAGGCCGCAATAACCCTACAAGCGAAGATTCAGGTCGTATCCATTTCCGAGAGGACCGTGGTCCGCAATTGACGCCGTCACACGGGCCGACATCCACCGGCTCCAGGTTACCCACCTTGAGAAAGACATCGCTCCACCAAGCAGAAGCTGAGGACGAAGTAAACATTCCTCCCTGCTA
>PMWW01000067.1 GCA_003165795.1 Acidobacteriaceae bacterium | reverse complement strand
TCGAAGGGGACGGCCTTCAGGCCGTCCGTTAATGCCCGTTATAAAGCCTGGACTTTAGCCCCGGAGGCACTCCCACCTGGCTTAATCAGACCCTCCTATACTAGACAGCGAGGGTTTTTGTTCTTGATGGTGGTTGCGGTTGCCTGGCGCCGCGACGTCTCTGGCTGCGACCTGGGTCCTGGGACGCCAGTCAAGCAACCGCACTCGAAAATTTATGACCCGCTTATCACTTGCCCTTGGCTTGGATCGACTCCAGTTCCACTTCAAAAATCAGGGTCGCGTTAGGGCCAATATCGTTGCCCGCACCACGTGCGCCATAGGCCAGGTCTGCAGGCACAAACAGTTGCCACTTCGATCCCACCGGCATCAGCTGCAGGGCCTCGGTCCAACCCTTGATGACTCCATTCACCGGAAAGGTCGCCGGCTGGCCGCGCTTGTAGGAGCTGTCAAACTCCGTTCCATCGATCAGCGTGCCGCGATAGTTGCAGACCACTGAGTCTGTCGCCGTGGGCTTCGCTCCCGTACCTGCCTTCAGAATCTTGTACTGCAGACCGCTGGGCAGAGTGACAATCCCCGGCTTGGTTTTGTTGGCAGCCAGAAATGCTTCCCCTTCTTTCTGGTTGTTTCCTCCCGCCGCCTGCGTCTTTTCTTCCTGCTTCTTGCGCAGATCGTTCTGCAGCTCGGTGACCGCGGCTTGCGCCTCCTGGTCGGTCATCAGCGTCTGGCCGCCGGCAATTGCGTCTTTCATGCCCTGCAACAGAAGATTCGGATCGATCTCAATGGCGTCCCGATGCAAGTTCTTACCGATGTTCATCCCCAGGGCGTAGCTGAGTTTTTCCTTCTGGGTAGCAAGGGTGGACGGGCTCTGACTGCCGGAAGCTGGCGCTTGCTGGGTCTGCGCCGCGGCAGGCGGTTGCGCCTTGGTGGCAGGAGCGGGGGAATTGCTTGCCGGAGTCTGCTGCGCCAACGCAGTTCCCAGAAGCATCGCTCCCGTCGCAAGTAAGGTTATGGTCGCGGTGATAGGTTTTCGCATAGAGGTCATTGTTACATCGGATGCGAGGTCTGCGCAAAAGCCGGGTTGAGCTCAGCCGTTGATGTGAGGGTTAATGAGTGGTGGAAATTCTCGATCTTGAAATGGGAACCGGCAATCGCGCGCTCTGGCCACCTGGTAGTGGCCGAAATGTGCGTTGACTGGCGGGAAGATGCGGCAAGAGGTGGGAAAGCAGCGCATTACGACTTAACGCGTCAGTCGATCTCCCGTACATCCTCCCCCTTATCCAAACGAATGGCAGCAACAAGGCGTGAGGTGATGGCGAGTTCGCCGCCAGTTTGACGCGTGAAAATGTTCACATATTCTTTGTCCCTCTCCATGTAATCGCCTACGTACTCGACATCTGGAGAAGTGCGGTTGGGACATCGACGGTATAGCGAGTTTTCTTCTCGGCCATGCCGACAGTTAACGCCGTTCGTGGTCGCGTTCAAGGGCCGGGGATTTCAAACTGCACCACTACCCTACCATCGAAGGTCACTTTTTTGGCGGCTCAGACTTAGGCGGTGGTGGTGAATCACGTCTTTCTGGCGGTGGTTTTGGTGGCGCTGGTGTGGGTCTTGGCATTGGAGGCCAGCTCTTTTCGACGAGGGGCGTCCGGTTAGCCATGATCACCCGTCAGATGGTACAGACTAAACACACGGTTTTGCCACTTTTCCAACAGCTTCTGATTATTGGGAGCGTCCGTGGTCGCCAATTCTGAAGGCTCTTTTTCCCGCTCTATAATTTTTTCTAGGCATTCTTCGGCGTCATCATCTGCCGCGTGGTTCCAGAGGCGATCATAATCCGTCGCGATCTGACTCCAAGCTAAGTGCAGCTTTGCCATCGTTGCTATTCGTCGATCTAGATTGACTGCCATGGCGTAAGCAGTGGCTGCGGCAACCATCAACGCGAGCAACAATGGAATCCACTGGGGAGATTTGGCGATTATGGTGGCAGCGGCACCGGAAGAAAAGAAGAAAGAGAGCCCCGTTATCCATTGCTTCTGGCGCGCGGAGCGGGAAGCTAAATCGCCGAAGTAGAGAGATCGGGTTTCAGCAGCCAGCATGTTTTCCCAAACCCGGTTTATTTGGAATTCGTTCAACACGGAGCCCCCTCCTGCACTGATTATAGACGAGGGGCAAAATTCAAGCTGCGAATGCTGTTTCCTTCAAGTAAAAGCCGTGTCGCCGGCCACCTTTAGGCATTGCCGGGAGGAGCACCGAAGTGTATATTTGTCGGCCAGACCTAACCGCCAAATGAAGATTCTCGACAACCTTTCCTCCGCCTGGCCAGGGGGCCCTTCCATGCCAAATTGCAGACCAGCACTCGCGGTTTTTCTCAGCTTCGCCGTGACCATCGGTGGCATCGGCCTGGACGGCTGCAAGAAGGCGGGGCGCGTGACTGCGTGGTCGATGGCATCCTTACGCGCGGCTTCGCATTCCTGGCCTACCCGGCCGAGTATCGCAACTCCGGCGTCATGACCTTCATCGTCCATCAGGACGGTATTGTCTACCAGAAAAATATTGGGGCCGACACGGCAAAGGTTGCCGCTGCCATCACCGAATACAACCCTGACAGTACCTGGAATCCCATCGACTGATTTTCTCTGCGACCAGCGGCGGCGGATGCGCTTGGCAACTGTCAAAGGGAGGTGATCGAGTGCGGCCCGCTTTCCCGACGCCTGCTGCGATCGCGCCCCTTCGTGCAACGGAACTCTGCTGCCTCAAAACTCGTAGTTCGCATTTGGGACAAACCGTCATAAGCGGGTTTATTCCGATTGTGAGACGTCAGCCGCTTGAGTAGAATCCAGTGCGCCTGGAATTGGCGCCTCCGGAAGTCCGTGAAATGCTGCAGACCAAGCCTTGCGATGTCGATAGGACAAGCAGGGTCGGTATTGCCGGATCGAGGTCGCTCTGGGGTTGACGATGGCCGCTAAGCCGCCATCCCCGCCTTGTTTTCCTGTGCATCTTTTGCACAAGCGGGACATCTAAAGGTTGAGTGAGTTACACTCAAGGAGTCATATGTCTAACGATAATAAAGATTTAGATAAGATCGATCCGGAACTCCGTGATGACTCGGAGGATGCTCGGACGCTGCCGGTTCTGCCTGTCCGCGATACCGTGCTGTTTCCTCATGCGGTGTTGCCGTTGACGGTGGGGCGCGAAAGCTCGGTGCAATTGATCAATTCTCTGGGCGAAGACAAGACCATTGTCGTGGTGGCCCAGCGCGAAGCGCGGGTGGACTCACCCCAGCCTACCGACCTTTTTGCCGTCGGCAGCTTGGCGGTGGTGCACAAAGTGGTGCGCATGCCCAACCAGAGCCTGTTTGTTTTTGCCGAAGGTCTGGAACGGGTGAAGGTCACCGAATACGCCCAGCTGTCGCCCTTTATGCGCGCGACGGTGGAGTCCATTCCGGAAATACCGGTCGCCAAGAATTCCGAGATTGAAGCCTTGCAGCGCAACGTGCTGACGCTGTTCCAGCAGATTGTGGCGGGCTCGCCGACTTTGTCGGATGAGCTCTCGACCGTCGCCGGAAACATCGATGACGCCGGCCGCATGGTTGACTTTATCGCCTCTTCGCTGCCGTCGCTGTCTACCCGCGACAAACAGGATGTTCTGGAAACCCCCGACGTTCAGGTTCGCTTGGAGAAGATCAACCAGCACTTGGCCAAGGAGCTGGAAGTTCAGCAACTGCGCAACAAGATCCAGAGCGAAGTGCAGGACCGCGTGCAGCA
>PMWW01000173.1 GCA_003165795.1 Acidobacteriaceae bacterium | reverse complement strand
GCTAATTGCTAATTGCTAGTCGCTAGTCGCTAGTCGCTAGTTGCTCCCTGCCGCCTTCCCTTCCGGCAGAATGATCTTCTCCAGATACTCGATGGGCAGCGGACCCTGATCGAGGGCGCGATCGTGAAACTCTTCCAGCGTAAAACTGCTACCCTTGGCCGCCTGATACTTCTTGCGCAACGTCCACCACTGGCGCGTGCCGACGAAGTAGGTTGGCAGTTGGGTCGAGCTGAGCTTGGCGCGCACCAGTTTACCTTCCGCTTCGGCCTGAGTCTGGAAACAATCTTTCGTCATCAGGTCGAGCGCTTCTTGATCGGTCATGTTCATGGTCTGCAGGCGAATGTCGAGAATCGTATTGGCGACGGCGCGTAGCCAGATCTTCAGCCTCACAATGTGGAACTTCGGACTGAAATCCAAGTAGCCTTCCTGGGTCATGACGTCGGCGCCATACTCGGCCCAGCCTTCGACATAGGCCCCGTTGCCGAACAAATTGCGCAGCACGCGCCGCGTGGGTGGCTGAATGTCGTCGGCATGTTCGGCCTGAACGTAGTGGCCGGGCAGCGCCTCATGAATGGTGAGCCACTGCAGCGCGTAGTTGTTGTACTCGCGCAGCTTGCTCTCCACTTTCGCTTCGGGCATCTTGGGATCGATGGGGGTGACCCAGTACTGCGCCTCGGCATTCGGCTCCAGCGGCGGCGCGCCGTGGAATCCTGCGACCGAGTAGATGCCGCGCTCGAATTCCGGCGTGGGGATCACTTTCAGATTGTCGCGGCTGCTGAGGGTGACGATCTTCTTCTCGCGGATGAACTGCTTGATTCCGTCGAGATCGGCCTTCACCACTTCCATCAACTGATCGCGCTGCGGATGCTCGTCGCTGATCCTGTTCAACACCGCAGCAATGATCTTGTTCTCGCGCTCCAGCGCCGGCAGATTGCTGTAATCGTCCTGCCCGGGATACATCTGCTTATAAAGCGGAAGCGCCAGTTGCAGCATCTCAGCGCGCGTCTTCGTCAGCTCGCCTTCGGCTTCGGTCAACAATTGCGCAGGCTGGATGGATGTCTCGATCACGTAGCGGAATTTCGGCGCGTACCACTCCGCGCCCAGCCGCCAGGTGCGACCGTTGGTCGGACGTTTGGCGAGATCGTTCTGCATCCAGGCATTGAAGCCGTTGAGCGCCTTCTTGGCTGCAGGCGCCACATTGTCGTACTGCGCTTTCAGCGGTGAGCCGGCGGGAATGTCGGCGGCCACACTGTCGACAAGGTTGAGATTGCCCTCGTTCTCATCGATCGCGGTGGAGATGAAGATGGGATCTGCGTCGGTCAGCTCGGACTTGGCCTGATCGAGGAATCGCGGGATTTGACCGATCCGCGAGATCACGTCACCGACGCGCACTTCCTTCGAGGCATACTCCTGGGTCAGCGGGAGGAACAGACCATTGCCCAACAACTCCACGTACACCGTGGGATTGTGCTGGTAATTCTGGATCTTCTCGAACTCGAGCAAGTTGAGCGCGATCTGGTCATCGATGAGGCGGAAGTCGGCGGCATCCTGGGCGTTCAACGATGCGATGGGCGTTTCCGTTTGAAAGAGATGCCGCCACTGGCGATAGAACTTGTCCTGCGCCGCCATGCCTTGCGGGCCCACGTCATCGAGCTGGGCATCGAGGTCGATGGTCTTACCGGTCTTGGGATCGACATGCTGGTGATAGCCGGCCTGCGACGCGTTCACCGGAGACAGCGCCAGCGAGTCCTTCACGAACTGGTCGGTCATTTGGGAGAATTTCGCGTTGGCTTGGGTTGCGGAAGTGTTTGTCGGTTTCATGCCTTGTGCCGTGGCGAAAATCGTGTAGAGAAAGAGGAACAAAAGAATGCGCGACAGGTATTTCATGGCGCCTCGAAGAAGAGAATGGTGAGCGCGCCAGTATAACCTTATGCGAGTTAGAACGAGTTCAGAGTTGGCATAGACCGGGTAGAGCCAGCCCTTAGGCTGGCGTCCGGGATTGCGCCACCCCACGAAGCTTGAGCCATGACGGTCATTTAACTGACCGTCATGGCTCAAGCAATTNNGGACCAGGCCAACTCTGAAACCGGTCTAGCCCATATCTTTCAGTGCGGAACTGGTGACCTTATGGACTACTGGGGGCGGCAAGAGAAGATCACGTTCCGGCGACGATCTCGTAGGGCCGCATCATCTCGTTGTCTTCGTGCTCCAGTAGATGGCAATGCCAGACGTAGCGTCCGGTGTATCCCTCGAAGGGGACAATGATGCGGGTCACCATTTTGGAGTCGGCGCGCACCGTGTCCTTCCAACCGGCTTCGCCGGGCTCAGGAGGCACACGAGGCCCCAGAAATCGAAACTCTTTTTTCGTCTGGTAGGTCCAGGGTTCGTAGTGTTGGCGGTCGAGTACCTGAAAGCGCACCGCGTGAAGATGGATGGGATGGGTGTCGTCGGTAGGATTGATGAAACTCCAGATCTCGGTGGTGTTGAGGAGCGGCTTTTCGGTGATAGGCTCGTGCCAGTAAGTCCCGTTCAAGAGCATAAGAATCGGCTCGGCGACCAGGTTTTGATATTCGTCGAGTGTGAGCAGGCGGGTCTTTACCGCGTCGGATTCGGGAATCTTGGGCACGGGCCGCAACGCAGCGGGCAGGGAACTGGGATCGCTCACCTGGTTTGCCGAAACCCGGAATTGCATCACCGTGAAAGAGTCGTTCTGCAGCACGATCTGCTCACCGTGGCTGCCGCTAAAATCGACGACCACATCGACTCGCTCGCCGGGAGCGAGCATCAAGCTCTTAACTGCGACCGGCGCAGGCAGCAGACCTTGGTCGGTTCCGATCTGGTGAAAGGCCAAGCCGTTTTGCAATGAGAGATGGTAGAAGCGGGCATTCGATGCGTTGAGCACGCGTAGGCGATACTTTCGCGGCTCCACTTCGAGGTAGGGGAAAAGCTTCCCATTCACTAGAATGGCATCGCCGAAAACTTCCGGAACCCAAGGCGCTCCGGGCTTTTCCGAAATCGGATAGTACAGCTGGCCATCGGGAGTGATCAGGCGGTCGAACAGTGCGAGTGGGACTTCATACTTGCCGCTGGGCAAGTTAAGTCCATCCTCAACGCGGTCCCGCACGAACGTCAGGCCAAATAGGCCGGCGTAAATGTTCAGTCGATTGATGCCCATAGCGTGGTCGTGGTACCAGAGCATCGCTGCTTCCTGCTGGTTGGGATAATGGTAGAGCACGGACTTGCCCGGCACGATCCAGTTCTCCGGGTAGCCGTCGCTTTCCGGACGGGTGAACGCCCCATGCAAGTGGGCCACGGTCCGCACCTGCGGCTTGTCTGATTCCGCTCCATGAAG
Organism: Acidobacteriaceae bacterium; assembly: GCA_003165795.1. Taxonomy (GTDB): domain Bacteria; phylum Acidobacteriota; class Terriglobia; order Terriglobales; family Acidobacteriaceae; genus Bog-257. The sequence continues at coordinate 22,445 of PMWW01000173.1, read as the reverse complement.
CCGGTGGTCAATTGGCAGAAAGTGCTGCAGCGGCAACTGGTTTGCCCACTCGACCAGAAAAGCTTCTCCGCTGCGAGTTTCCAGCGTCGGGCCGGGTACAGCCCCAGCAAACGACCAGAAACGTGTTGGCTTTAGGTCGCGATGGATCTTCATCTCGGTAGGCTGGGCCGCCAAGCGATAGTAAGGCAGCTTGATTTTGGGAGAAGAAGGAAGGGAACGCATCCCGTTTGGCTTGGCGATAGGTGGCAGAGGCAGACGGTCGACGAATGTTGGCAGCGTGCTGGCGTTCAGCGTACTCGCCTGCGCTCCCATAGCGTGGGTCATCGCGCAGAGCGCACCTGATCGGCTCATAATCCAGCCACCAGTCAGCATTGAGGATTGCCGCAAGAAACTTCGGCGTGAGGTCAACGGTCCACCTTTGAGTTCGACCCAGTAAAGCATAAAACAGCAAGGGATGCAGACGAAGCTATGGCTGCATCCCTTGCCGTAATGCGGTAGTTGTTACCAACTGCGGAGGCCCGAAGTACTACCGGGAAGCGCAGCCGGTTCCCGTAACCTCACCCGTGCTGTCGTTGAGAAGCACATATCGTGCACAAGTGTTTGGCTGGACAAACTGAAACAGGGAGGCAATGGAATTGGCGATGGTGTCGAACGATCCATTCCCAATTCTTTGGCCGGCAAGCCAATTATCCTCGACAAACCGAATGATGGAAGACTGATCGGTCATGCTGTGATCGACGAAGTTCTGCCGGGCATAGGGCGAGACCACCAACAGGGGCAGGCGCGGCCCGTAACCGCAACGTCCCTGGGCATGAGGCGCGCTAATGCCAGCCAGTTGCGGCGCTACCGTGCCGCAAAGCCCGGCCCCGGTCAGGCCATCCGCGCTGGTTTGCGAGGTGTTAATGATCTGGCCAAGCTGGTGATCGTACCAGCCGTCCGAATCGTCGTAGGCGATGACCACTGCCGTGCTCGCCCAGTAGGTTGTCTGACTCAGGAAGTTGATGGTGTCCACGATCCAGGTTTGCGCATCGAGGGGATCGGAATAGCCGGCATGTTCGTCCTGATAGCCCGGCGCCTTCAGGAAGCTGACGGCGGGAAAGTTGCCTGCCGTGACGGCATCGAAGAAGTCGTGGGAGTCATACTGATGGTTGCCGGCATCGCCCTGCTGCCCGATGGTCTGGACGGACGTTGGGCGGGTATGCTGAAGGTTCTGCGTGGCAACATAGTACTGAAAGGGCTGGTGGTGCGGGATGTAGTCCTTCTTATTGGTTCCGGTGATAGTGGACGTGTGGCTCCGATTGCAGCCCGTCGTACCATTCGGATTGGTGATGGTGAGATCGAAGCCGCCCTCGAAGAAGCCCCAGCTCAAGCCGGCAGTGTTAAGCAGATCACCGATATTCTGTCCGCCCATCTGCAACACTTCGCCGGAAGACGTCGAGCAGAGGTCCCCGATCGGGTCAGCATCGCTGATGAGCGTGTAGCCGCCATTTCCATCGGCGATGATGGCTCCGGTCCCATTCTGATTCTGGGTGACGCCGTTGAGCTGTCCCGAGATCAGGTTCAACGCGCCATCAGTCGAAGGGCCGAAGTTGGTGTCGTAGGAGTTGTCGCTCATGGCGAAATACTGCGCGTAGTTCCACAGGGCGGTGACGGTATTGCCATCGTAGTAGCCCATGGTCAGACCGGTGGTCAGCACCTGCTGCGGCGGGGCACTCGGAGGCGGTCCAGCAGTACCGGTATTGGCGGGGAACAGGTCCATAAGACCGCTGTCGAATGCCAGCTGCTCAGGTGTGTAATCGTGGTCTTGGTCGGCGGTGGCCGCCTGCGAGCGGTCCAAGCGGAAGGGATTGGTCGCACCCGCTCCATTGCCTGGGTTCAGATTCGGGTTTGCAATGCTGAGCGTGCCCTGAATGCCGTTAACCGAGGGCGTATTGGGTAATGCAGTGAAGGGCGGTTCGCCCTGAGGGTTGGTGGCGTTGGGATAGGTACCGAAATAGTGATCAAAGGAGATATTCTCCTGGAAGATGACCACCAAGTGTTGAATGGGAGTTGCTGGTGTACCGGCTACCGGTTTGGCAGGCGGCCCTACCGGAGCGGCGTTCGCGTTTACGAGCGGTCCGAAGGTAATGGCCGCCATTAACGTAGTTGCCAGAAACTGACGCATAGTTATCCTCACCCTTTCCAATCCTCAGCCATGGATTCTGAGGCTCTACCTTCATACTGGGTGCAGGTGAACCGTAGTTGAATCCAACGTTAAAAGAAAATGAACAAACGTCAAAGATAGTGGAATTGAACAGGCGGGGCCGTATTTGAATAAGCCATGTCAGCCTGGAACCTTCAGTACGCTCAGGTCTCGGGACGGTTAACATGAAACCATGTATGGGCCGGCTTCTTCGGTGAAGGCGGCAACCATCTGGGCACTCGTTCTCGCAGCCTTGGCCGTGGTGGCGCCGTTCAGCGTCCGCGGAATCGCTTGCGGCCACGATCTCAGCTTTCACCTGAATGGCTGGATGGAAGTGGCGCAGCAGTGGCGCGAAGGCGTGATTTATCCGCGCTGGGCCGCGAACGCCAACTACGGCAGCGGCGAGCCGCGTTTCCTTTTCTATCCCCCGCTGTCGTGTTGGCTGGGCGGCGCGTTGGGTAGCTTCATCCCCTGGCTGTTTGTTCCCATCGCCTTCGATTTCTGCGCTGTGATCCTTTCCGGGCTGGCCATGCATGCGTTCGCGAAGGAATGGTTCGAAGGGCCCGATGCCACGCTCATTGCCGTCGCCTATGCTGTGAATCCTTACATGCTGCTCACGGTTTACGTTCGCAGTGCCTTTGCGGAGATGCTGGCCGCATCGCTTCTGCCGCTGATCTTGCTGTGGATCGTGCGGGACCGCCCGGCGCGCGAGATGTTCGTGCCGCTGGCNNCGCTTCCTCGGCCAGCTGTCGTGGCTCGCAACTGGAGAGCTGATTGTCACGTCCCTGGCGATCTTCGCCGGTCGGTCCTGGCGCAAGCGTGATGCAAAGTTATGGTGGTCGCTCGTGGTTCTGGCGGTGATGTCGCTGCTGCTGATGCTGCCCATTACCAGCTTGGCTTATCGCCTGATGCCGGACCTGCGCTTTGTGCAGTTTCCGTGGCGTTGGCTGATGGTCATAGGTGCGGCTTACGCGGTGTTCGTGGTCGCCGTCATGCCGGGATTTCGTGGGAAATCGTGGGTCTATGCCGTACTACTCGCTGGACTCATCGCCGTCTGCAATCTGGCGCTGCAGCCCAGGTGCGATCCGGAAGACACGCCATTCATGATCGCGAACCTATACCACACCGGGTACGGTTACATGGGGACGGATGAATATGTCCCCGCCGGCGGCGACAATTATGAGATCAAGCCGGATTTTCCCGTGTTCCGCTTGCGTGGCGAAGGTGGAGGTGCGCTTCCGTCGGGTGCGCAAGGGACGCTGTTGCGATGGAGCACCTATCGCAAGCAGCTAGCCGTCGAGTCACCGCAACCGGTGCAACTGGTGCTGCGGTTGATGAATTATCCCGCGTGGTGGGTGAGGGTGAACCGCAGGCAGATCATGCCTCAATCGGATGATCCTACGGGACGCATGGTGATTGCTCTTCCCGCCGGCCATAGCGAAGTGGAGGTCCGATTTGTACGGACGCCTGATCGCTGGCTGGGCGATGGAATCAGCGTTGTGGCGTTCATCTTTCTCTGCGGATTCTGCTACGTTGAATACCAGAGGAGAAAGCGATGAAGCGGGTGCTGGTGGCCACATCGAATCCGGGGAAAATACGTGATCTGGTGGGAGCAGCCATCGCTCACAAAGTGCAGATCGAGCCGCTGCCCGGCTTCGCGTCGCTACCGTCGGTCGTTGAGGACGGGGCCACGTTCGAAGCCAACGCGCGCAAGAAGGCCGAGCACTACAGCAAGTACGCCGAAGGCGAGTTGGTCATCGCCGATGATTCAGGGTTGGAAGTGGATGGGCTTGGCGGTGCGCCGGGTGTGCATTCGGCGCGTTACGCTGCCGACGAAAATAAACTTCTCGAGGACTCCGGTAATTCCGCTGACCAAGCCAACAACGCGCGACTGCTGCGCGAGTTGCACGACGTGCCGGACGAGTTCCGTACCGCCCGTTTCGTATGCGTGATTGCTGCCGCCCGCAACGGTCATACGCTGGCCACGTTTCACGGCAATGCTGAAGGCATCATTTTGCGCGCGCCGAGCGGGACGAACGGCTTCGGTTACGATCCTCTGTTCTACTTCGCGGAAATTGGCAAGACCTTCGCGGAATTGACCGCGGAAGAGAAAGCTGGCTACAGCCATCGCGGCGCGGCCTTCCGAGCTTTCCTCGAGTGGGAGGATGAGAGCAGGGACCGCCATCCCCACAAGAATGATTGAATTGCTTTTGGGGAGCAGCGCCGCGGACAGCTATGTCGGCCCGCTTTGGAAGCACGGCATTTGCCGGCGAGTTCCATGGGAGAATGGGCAAGCGCTTTGCAACGCACCCACGAAATGAACGGCGGCCTGGAGATTCTTCGAATAGCGCTCGGTGACCGATCTTTGGTAATCGCCGGCCCTGGCGATATTACGCGCGTGCAGACCGATGCCATCGTGAACGCCGCGAACGCTTCGCTGCTGGGCGGAGGCGGAGTGGATGGCGCCATTCATCGCGCCGGTGGCCCGGCTATCCTCGAAGCTTGCAAGCAGATTGTGGAACGCATCGGACGGCTTCCGGCCGGGCAGGCAGTCGCGACGTCTGCTGGACGGCTGGCGGCTCGCTATGTGGTCCATACCGTGGGACCGTTTTGGAGCGGTGGTAAACGCGGCGAGGCCGAGGCCTTGGCGAGCTGCCATCGCGAGTCCATCCGCATTGCCGACGAGCTGCAGCTGGCGTCGATCGCCTTCCCGGCGATTTCGACTGGCGCATATCGCTACCCGGTGGACCAGGCGTCACAGATTGCTGTGAGTAGCGCGGCCGCCGCGCTGCAGAAGGCGGCCTACATTCGCGAGGTCCGCTTCGTGCTCTTCGATACTCGGACGCTCGAGCACTATGCGCAGGCGGCGCACGCGCTAGACAAGCCGCTGATGTAACCGGTCTGGAGCGGTATGCTAAGGCAGCCCTGGTCTGAGGTTATGATCCATTGACCGAACGTCTTTATTACGCCGACTCGTTTCTGCATGAATTTGAAGCGCGCGTGCTGGCTGTTGCGGGCGAAGCGGGCCGGGTTGCGGTTACACTTGACCGCTCGGCATTTTATCCTGCCAGCGGCGGCCAGGTCTTCGACACTGGATGGTTAGAGATCATGCCTGCCGCGAGCGGTACACCGCACCTGCGCGTGAACGAGGTTGTCGAAGACGAGAAGACTGGCGAGGTGCTGCACATCGTCGACGGCGATACTGCGGTGTTCCAGACGGGCACGCAGGTACGGGGCGTGATCGACGCTGAGCGTCGGCGCAATCACATGCAGCAGCACTCGGGACAGCACGTCCTGTCGGCGGCCTTCGAGAAACTGTACGGTTTCGCGACGGTCTCGTTTCATATGGGCGACGACAGCTGCACCATCGATTTAGCAGCAGATTCAGTTAGCGCAAGCCAATTGCAGGTCGCGGAAAAGCTGGCCAACGAAGCGGTCGCCGAGGATCGTTCGGTCGAGGTCCGCTTTGCCACTCCTGATGAGGCTCGGGCGATGGGCGTCCGCAAGATTCCGCCAGCCGAGCGCGAGAAACTGCGCCTCATCGACGTCGCCGATTTCGATTTGAATGCTTGCGGCGGGACACACGTGCGTAGCACCGGACAGATCGGCGCCATCCTGCTGCGAAAAACCGAGAAGGTGAAGCAGGGAGTCCGCGTGGAGTTTGTCTGCGGGTTGCGCGCGGTAAGCATTGCGCGGCGCGATTTTGAAACTCTGACCGAGGCAGCGGCGCTATTTTCGACGCACATCTGGGAAGTTCCACAGCAGATTCGCAAATGGCAGAACGAGATCAAGGCAGCGCAGAAAGCACAACATCGGCTATTGGAAGAGGTCGCAGAGCTGCAGGCGGAGCGGATGTTGCTATCGGCGGAGCAGCGCGGCCCCCGGAAGCTGGTAGTGCAATACTTAGCGGACCGAGATCTGGGCTTCATCAAAATGTTGGCACAAAAGCTCACGAAGAATGACGGTATGGTCGCTCTGTTGGCCTGCGGAGGCGGACAGCCATCGCTGGTGTTCGCGCAGACGGCCGGGTCGGCTTGTGACATGGGCGCGCTGATGAAGCAGACGGTGCAGACGCTGGGCACGCGCGGAGGCGGCAATCGCGATATGGCGCAAGGCGGCGCGCCGGATGGCGAAAGGGCTGAACGGGCTGTGCGTAACGCAGCCAGCGCGATAGGATAGCCTCACGCTGTTGAAAGCAACTCCATCGCGGGCTGAAGCCCGCTTGGAGAGAAAAATAAAGGGGTCGTTACGGCGCAGCTAAAGCTGCGCCCCTTCCAATCTCAACCAACAACTGACAACCGGCAACTGACTTTGGACCAGAAGCTCATTCTCGTAACCTTGCTGATCCGCCTGGGCGTGGCCGCGGCCATCAGCAGTGTGCTGGTCCGGGCGCGCCGCTTTCGCGTGCTGCTGTTCCGCGAGGAGCGCACCCTGGGCGAGAAGATCGAGATCGTCTTCATCGTCGGCACGCCCATCGCGCTGGGGGTGCTGGTGCGCGGCTGGGTACACAATTTCCAGGCCGCCGATATCGCATTCGAGGGTGCGATCTTGCTGGGGGTGATCGGCGGCCGCTTTGTCGGCACCGCCGGCGGCATCCTGGTTTCGCTGCCCGCGTTGCTGCTGGGGGAGTGGCTCACTCTACCGATGTATGTCCTGGCGGGTTTCTCGGCTGGCCTGCTTCGCCACATCGCGCCCGAGCGCGAAGCCGTGTGGTCATTCTCGCCGCTGTTCGACCTCAACATCTATCATTGGATCCGGCGCAGCATTCGCAAGTCGTTCATCGACTGGCAGACCTCGTTCTTGTTCCTGATTGTGGTCCTCGAGTTTATTCATATCCAACTCCACCGCGCGTTTCCGCGCCGCATCTTCGCGCTGGATTCGCCAAACTGGTGGGTGAAACTAGCCATTTATGCGGGTACGGTGATGGCGGTAGCGATCGCGCTGAAGGTTCTGAACAACGTGCGCATCGAGATGAAGTTGGAACAGCAGGAGCGTCTGCTGCTGCAGGCACGCATGGAAGCTCTGCAGAGTCAGATTAATCCGCACTTCCTGTTTAACACGCTAAACTCCATTTCGTCATTGGTGCGGCGCGATCCCGATTCCGCGCGCGAGATGATCGTGAAGCTGGGAAACATTCTGCGGCGCTTGCTCCGTAAGGGAGATTCGTTCGTTCCGCTGCGCGAGGAATTCGAGTTTCTCGACGACTATCTCGACATCGAGGTGGCACGTTTCGGTCCTGACAAGCTGAAGGTAGTAAAGGAACTGGATCCCGCGTCGCTCGAACATCTGGTACCGAGCATGATCCTGCAGCCGCTGGTAGAGAATGCGGTGAAACATGGCTTGGCGGCCAAGGTTGAGGGTGGCAGCATCTACCTACGCAGCCGCAATGCCGATCATCGCCTGGTCATCGAAGTCGAGGACGACGGTGTGGGCATGCCGCTGGAGGGCACCAGCGCCTCGTCAGGCACTGGCATCGGCATGCTCAACGTTACTGAGCGCCTGCAAGTGGTATATGGCGACGCAGCCGAGATTACCTTCGAGAGCCAGCCGGATCGCGGCACGCTGGTACGGCTGGTGCTGCCGGTGCTGCAAGCCGAGGAAATGGGAGGCTCGGTGGTGGGAGCGATCTACGAAGAGCGATCCAGAACTTCCCGATAATATCTTTCGTACATGGGAATGATCTTGCTGGCACAAAATCGCGCCTGCGCGCTAGCGCGGGCCTGCTCACCCATCTGCGTGAGCTTGGCATCGTCTGACAGGATTTCCAGCGCATAGTTCGCCATCGCGTCCACGTCGCCGACATCGGCCAGGAAGCCAGTTTTTCCGTGATCAATGACTTCCGGCACGCCACCGACGTTGGTCGCGATAGGAACCACTTCGCAGGCCATGGCTTCCAGCGCCGCCAGTCCGAACGATTCCAATTGGCTTGGCAGGAGCATAACGTCGGCGAGCGGCAGCTTTTCGTGGATGCGGTCCTGCTTGCCGAGAAAATCGATCTTGTTATGAATGCCCTTGTTCACCGCCAGCCACTCGGCGCGCGAGCGTTCGGGGCCATCGCCGATCATCACTAGCCGCGACGGAATCTGCTTCTGCACCCGATCGAAAATCTCGATCACGTCAGGGATTCGTTTTACGGGACGAAAGTTCGAGAGGTGGACCAGAATTTTCTCGTCGGCACTGGCGTACTCCGAGCGGTGCTGCAGCAACTCCGGCGTGCGGTGATAAAGGTCGCAATTGACGAAGTTGGGAATGACCTCGATGGGTGTCTTGACGTCGAAGATCTCGATAGTTTGCTTTTTCAAGTAATGCGAGATCGAGGTAACGCCGTCGCTCTGGTCAATGGAGAAGCGGGTAATCGGCATGTAGGAGGGATCGGCGCCGACCAGCGTAATGTCGGTGCCGTGCAGCGTGGTGACATAGGGTAACCGTCGCCGCTTACGTGCGTGGTCGTAACACAACATCTGCCGCGCCAGCATCGCGCTCACCGAGTGCGGGATGGCGTAGTGCACGTGCAGCAGGTCAAGCTCATAGATCTCGGCCACCTCGGCCATGCGCGTGGCTAGCGCCAAATCGTACGGGGGATATTCGAACAGCGGATAGCGCGAGACTTCCACCTCGTGATAGTGAATATTGGGCTGCGGCTCGGTCAGCCGGATGGGCTGCGAGTAAGAGATGAAGTGCACCTGGTGGCCGCGCTGCGCCAGTTCCAGGCCCAGCTCGGTTGCGACTACACCGCTGCCGCCGTAGGTGGGATAACAGGTGATTCCGATTTTCATGCTAGCTGGCTCACCGATTGGATGGATTTGCGGCGGCGGAGATTCAGCTGCATGGCCCATGCCGGCAGCAGTTCGCACAAAACTCAGCATCCAATATCAACCTCGGAACCCGGCAAAGTTCGGCCGCTTACTTTTTCTGCTTGACGCCATACATCCGCAGAAACTCGCACTGGCCTTTCACTTCGCATTGGAGCATGTCCTGCGCCAGCAGGTTCCATCCCACAAAGCCTGCGAATATATGATTGGACGACTGCTCCGGAGTGGGCGCCAGTCCTTCTCCGGTATCTGCGTTGTAGTTCTCGTGCATCGATCCCCACTTCTGAATGTCGGCCACAACCATGCGGCCGAGGATGCCAGCGAGTTGCGCCGCTTCCTTATCGAAACCGTAACGCTTCAGCGCGATGTAGTTCAGATAATTCGCGTTGATCCAGATGGGCCCCTGCCAGTTGGAATAAGGAACGATCATGCTGACGTTGTTGTAGTCCGGGTCCTGCTTGGAGAGGCTGCGCAGTCCGTACGGCGCCAGCATGTAGTGCTTGTTCCATAAGTAGCGGCGGATCATCTCTTGCGCGCTCTTTTCCGGCAGCACGTCGTCGATGAGCGGGACGAAGTTGGAATAGCTGATCCGCTTGACCGGCTTGCCAGTGTCGCGGCGGATGTTGTAGAACATCGCCTCTTGGGCAAACCACATGTGCTGCAGCATCGCCGCCTTTAGATTGTCGGCCTGGTTGCGATACTCGGCGGCCTCGGCGGGCTGGCCCAGCTTGTCGGCCAGTTGAGCCATGGCTTTGTACTCGCGCAACTGGAAAGTGCAGAGATCGGTGGCCAGGATGGCGCTCTTCTCGTTGGGATCGTTGGTGAGCGCCACGTTGTTGTCGGCGCCCGACGAGATTGCATTCTCCCAGAAGAACAGTCCCCACGTCGCGTCGTACTGCGTCTGCTCGCGATAGGCGAGAACCTTGCGCAAACGTTCCCACACCGGCTTCACCCAGGTGTAGTCGCCCACGCGCTCGGACGCGATCACCGCGCCCTGCGCCAGGAAAGGCTTCATGGCGAACTTGCCCATCAAGGGACGCGGACCCTGGGTGGTGATACAGCCAGCCACGTAGCCGTCCTGATCGATGGCGCCCGCGAAGTCGAGCACCCACCACTTCAGATACTTCGCCTGCTCCGGACTTTGCTGCGCCAAGTGGCAGCCGATGAAGAACCCGTCCCAATCCCACATCTGCTTGTAATAACCAGCGGGAATCAGGTAGTCGTACTTGATGAAGCCTTCGGCGGGACGAATCGACTGGGGCTCGAGCTTGGCGTAAGCAGCCGAGACCTGGTTCAGGATCTGCTCCAGAGAGGGGGATTGGTCAGTGCCAATGACGGGTGCGGCCCAGGACAGAAGAATTGCGAGACAGAAGGACAGTCGCATGCAAAGCATTGTAATGGTGAGGGTGGCGTCGGTGTCGCGGCTCCGCGGCTCCGCGGCTCTGGTCAAATCTGCGACTTTCCTGGGGCTTACGCCCCAAGGTAACTGCGCGGCCGCCGCCGCGCGGCTGGATTTCTGTGACAAGAAGGGCGTCACTCGATAAAGCTTTGGAACCGCATCAGGCTTCGAATAATAAGTACCTGGCAATGACAACTGACAAGGGCCACGGCCAACCTACAACTGACTGGCAACCGGACCGTTGCCAATGGCGACTGACAATAGATGGGCAACCGGCAACCGCCCAGTGGCAACTGATAACTGACCTCTAGCCTCTAGCAACTGCCTTTAGTCCTGCGGCGAGAAGCTATACAGGTTCGTCTCCAGTTCCTCTTCCGGCAGCGCGTGCAGATCGATCCAGCCTTCCAGCGGCAGCGCGTCCACGGGCAAATGCTCGCGCCAGATGGCGAAGCGCAGCCGGATGCGGCTGCCCTCCTGCGCTGCAATCAATTCGAAAGGCACACGCATTTCGAAAATCTGTTCCAATGCGACTTCGACTCCGTTGGTATTCGAGTTGCCGGCATCGGCGGAGAACATTGCCAGCCGATGCCGCTCCTCACCATTGGTCAGTACCCAATTCTGCAGCTTCTGCCCTTGCGCATCCACGGTCAGCCGATAAGGATCGGGCGATGCCTTGTGCTCGCCTTTCTGGCGCCAAACTTCCAAGTTCACCACCAGCCGGTACGCTCCCTCGGGAATGCCGTGATGGAAATCCAGGCGACCCGAAACCGAGTCAGCGTCGACCCCCGCGTAAACCGCGTCCAGCAGAAACTGTTTGCCGTGCATCGCGCTGGTACGTTGGTCGGAGGTGTAGCTGGCCGCGCCCATCCACTCGAAGTATCCGCTCACCAGGCCGTCGACGCGGGCGCGCAAGTAGGCGGTCTGCGGAATGTAACTGGGCCGCGCTACGCCGCTCATGATCGGCGTGTTCAACTCCTCGGGCGGGACGCCCTCGAGCGCGTGATACACGTTCGACAGGTGCTTGCGGTAGAGTTCGTCGAAATCGCGATCGTTGGCGGAGTGATGTTCAGGGCCGTACCACCAGTTCCAGTCGCTGCCTTCGGCGATCAGCAGCTCCTCCCATGCGATCTGACGCTGCGCTTCGGAGACGCGATTAGAATGGCGGTCATAGTAGGCGCGCGCTTCCGCCAGCAAGTCCCATGCGCGATTATCTTCGGGAGCGCCAATCCAGACGTTGAAGTTGGCGTCGATCCACGAACCTGGAACCAACCGGGTCAATCGCCCGAAATCTGACTCACGATGCCTCTCGATCGCCTGGCTGATGGTGACCGGCTCGATCTGTTCGTCCCGCTGCAAGGCATCGTAGAAGCGGCGCAGAAATTCGCGGCCCGACTGGGGGTAGTATTCCCACGCGTTTTCGCCATCGAGAATGATCGAGACCACGGCATCCTTGCCGCGATCAATCACCGGCTGGGCCGAGTCTTTGATGTTCTTGATTAGATGGTTGGCCGCGTCCTGCGCGGGCATTCCGGAATAGACGAAGCCGATCAGGTCCGACAGGCGATGATCGCGGAAGACCAGGTGCATCCGCGTGTCGTCCTTTTCGTAACGATAGATGTTGTACAACCGCTCGGCGCCGTCGGCTTGCAGATGATCGCTGTGGTAGCGCGCAAAGTTGTAATCCAACGAGCGCCCCAGCACGCCCTCGTCCGTGGCCATCCACTGGATGCCCTGCCGGCTGGCCAGCTTCAGCGCTTCCTCCGAAACGCTTCCCTCCGATGGCCACAGACCCTTGGGTCGAACGGCAAACAATGCTTCGTGGGAATCGAGCGCACGCTGGATCTGCAGGGTGGCGTCATCCGGATGGCGGAAACGCCGTGTGGGAAGACTCAACCCCGGCGAAGACTCCGCGCCCGCATTGGTGTCGCACAGCAGCGGCAGGATGGGATGGTAATAGGGCGTGGCGGAAAGTTCTATAGAGCCTCGCCGCGCCGCTTCGGCATAAGCCGGCAAAACCTGCGCCAGGATGGTGTGCTGCCTTTCGATCACCAGCTGCTGATCGTCGCGACTGAAGTCTTCGCCCTGCTGTACCAGGGCGGCAATGTCGGGCTCGGCCAGGAAGAACTCGTCGAACCAAGCCAGCTGCGACAGCACCTGCAGATCGGCGTAATCGCGAGTGGCGAAATGTGACTCCGCCCCCTCGGGACGGTCCGCTGTGGTCCGGTATCTTTCCCACAGTTCACGATACCGCGGATAACGCCCAATCATGTTGACCGGATTTGCCTGGAACAAGTACTGCAGCGCGAACCGCCGATCGGCAGCCGTCAGCTCGCCCACCGGCTTGGCCACCAGATCGAAAAACGGGTCGTGCGCCTGGCCGGAGACGTAATCTTGAATTTGGGCCACCAGCGAGGGAACCAGGTTGAAGTTCTGGTGGACCTCGGGGAACTCATCTAGCAGCTTAACCATCCCGTAGTAGTCTTTTAGGGCATGCAGCCGCACCCATGGCAGACGATACTCGCCCGTAACCATGTCTTTGTAGAACGGTTGATGCATATGCCAAAGCAGCAGCAAGCGGATCTTCGGGGAGCTTGACGGGGAACCTGAAGTACTCATGGGAGCGTTTACGGCGCAGCCAGTGTATCAGGCGCCCGGCCGGCGTGGAAATCGCAAGAGCCGAGCCATCCATTATGAACTGTGTCTATTTGCAAGTTTTCCGGTTGCCTCTCCGCAGATCACGGCCAGCAATAACACAATTTCGACTCGGCGGTCTCAGCCCGCGGTCGCGCAAGTGGCCAGCACCCTCGCTCCTTGGCCTGAAAGTCGACCCTGGCCGGTACCAGAATTCGGAGCTGCAATAGCACACAAGTCTATAGCTAAACCCGGCACCTTAGTATGCGGTGTAAACTTTACAAGTTACTGGAAACTTCTACCGGCTGCGTTTGTGCGAAGGAACGGAAAGTCCCTTTGTTTTGTTAGGTGCCACATTGGCACGGAGGGTGCACTGTACGAGACCAGACGAAGTGGCGCATAGGGTCACTCGGAAGTGAATTTCGGCCAGAGTTCACTTCCTCGAGTGACCCTTATTATTTCTGCAGCTTAGTGGGACTTTATTAACCGTTCGCGGCGGTCGCTCTCGATTCTCCGAGGCGGTGGTAGCCGTGAATTGCGAAGGGCGGAGTGCGTGGCAAGACTGGGCACTCCGCTATATTTTTGTCTGCGTTCGTCTTCTCTACTCTTCAGCGTTGCTGCGCCGTAACATTCCAAGGCATCGTTGGGTCTCAGTAGGGCCCGGGTTGACTGTCGTTACGGGGACGAAATCAACGTCGTCAACCCCCACTAAACCAGCGCCAATCTCTCGCGCACATCGAAGCCGGCGCTGCGCAGCAGCTTCTCTACCGAGGACTCGTTCAGGCGGGTGGCGTCGTATTCCACGCGGATGGTGCGTTCACGCTCATCGAAGCGGACGCGGCGGATTCCGTAGACGTCGCTCATTTGTCCCAACGCGCCCATCTCGGTCTCGCCTGGTGGCATGCCGTAACGGAATAAGACTTCCACAGCGGTCATCGAACTGACCTTTCGCAAACGTGCAATGATAGGAAACGCGGAACTGGTCAAACCCTTCCGCATCTAGAATCTGAGGCGGGACGCGGCGACGGTTCCACACCTAAGGTTCCGCATTCAATATAGAGCATGGGTGGATTTGTGAACAGCGCGCAACGGCCAACCGAGAGAGTAAGGCAATGAGCGAGCCCGAAGAAATCGTGGAGAACATGGAGCTGGATTTTTCCGCCAAGGACCCGGTCTGCGGCATGGTGGTCGATCCGCCGCAGGCGCGCGGCAAGGCGAAATACCAGGGTGACACGTACTTCTTCTGTTCACCGGGATGCATGCAGAAATTCAACGCCTCTCCGGCAAAGTATGCGCCGATATCGACCGAGGGTGAGGTCGCGCCCACGCCAGCCGCGGCCGAGCCTAAGAAATTTGACAAGGACCCAGTCTGCGGTATGAGGGTCGATCCGGCGCAAGCCGTCTCGTCAGCCGAACACGAGCGCAAGGTGTATCACTTCTGCTCGCGCGGCTGCGCGGAGAAGTTCCAGCGCGATCCGCAGAAATATCTTTCGCCCGCGCACCGGCCTGCCGGCATGACGGGCATGGTGCAAATCGGCGGCACATCTGCGACGCCCGGATCTGCCCACAAGCTGGAGAAAGATCCAGTTTGCGGCATGAGTGTTGATCCGGCCAAGGCCGCAGCGGCGGTCGCCCACGGCAACAAGAGCTATTATTTCTGCTCGCGCGGATGTGGCGAGAAGTTCAAAGCCGATCCGGAAAAGTACCAATCGCCGGCGCCGAAGGCTGAAAGGCCGGGCGAACCATCTTTTGTCGCCGGCGAACGGCGCGCAGCGAAAAGCGAAAAGCGCGGTTCCTACGTCTGTCCCATGGATCCCGAGATCCGCCAGGACCATCCGGGAGCCTGTCCGAAGTGCGGTATGGCGCTGGAGCGCGACGTCCCCATCGCGGCGGGCAAGACGCAGTGGACCTGCCCGATGCATCCCGAGATTGTGCGCGACGGTCCGGGTGCGTGCCCAATCTGCGGCATGGCGCTGGAGCCGATGACCGCGACGGCGGCCGAGGAAGAAAATCCTGAGCTGCGCCAGATGACGCGGCGCTTCTGGACGAGCGTGCTGCTGGGCGTTCCGCTGGTGGCGCTGGCCATGTTGCGCATGGGCCCGCTGATGCACATGCTCACGCCGCGACTGGCAACCTGGATCGAGTTTGCGCTGGCGACACCGGTGGTGCTGTGGTGCGGCTGGCCCTTCTTCGCGCGCGGCTGGGCGTCCATCAAGTTTCGCAGTCCGAACATGTTCACCCTGATCGCGATGGGAGTGGGCGTGGCTTATGTCTACAGCGCGGTTGCGACGCTGCTGCCCGGCATATTTCCGCCGTCGATGCGCGCCATGGGCGGACAGCCGGACGTGTACTTCGAGGCAGCGGCGGCGATCATCGTACTCGTCCTGCTGGGCCAGGTTTTGGAGCTAAAGGCGCGCAGCCGCACCAGCAGCGCCATCCGCGCGCTGCTCGATCTCTCGCCCAAGCTGGCGCGCATCATGCGCGACGATGGCAGCGAGTACGACGTTGCCCTCGATCAGGTGAAGGTGGGCGACAAGCTGCGAGTGCGTCCCGGCGAAAAGATTCCGGTGGATGGGACGGTGCTCGACGGTCTCAGTTCGGTAGACGAATCGATGGTGACCGGGGAGTCGATTCCGATCGAGAAGCGTTCCGGCGACAAGGTCATCGGCGCGACGGTGAACGGGACCGGCTGGCTGCTGATGCGGGCCGAACGCGTGGGCAGCGAAACCATGCTGGCGCAGATCGTCCAGATGGTGAGCCAGGCGCAACGCAGCCGCGCACCTATTCAACGGCTAGCGGACAAGGTCGCCGCGTGGTTCGTTCCCACCGTGTTAGCGGCGGCGGTGATCACGTTTGTGGTTTGGTTTATCAAGGGGCCGGAGCCGCAACTGGCGAATGCGATCGTCAATGCCGTGGCGGTGCTGATCATCGCCTGCCCCTGTGCGCTGGGACTGGCAACGCCGGTCGCGATCATGGTTGGGACCGGTCGCGGGGCGCGCGCCGGTGTGCTCATCAAGAACGCCGAAGCGCTGGAGACGCTGGAGAAGGTCGACACCATCGCACTCGACAAGACCGGAACGCTGACCCAAGGCAAGCCGGAGCTGATGTCGGTGGTTGCCGTCGGCGGCGAAACCGAGGAGCGCGTGGTGCGGCTGGTGGCAAGTTTGGAGCGGGGAAGCGAGCATCCGTTGGCGGCGGCGGTGATTGAGGCTGCCCAAGCTAATGGATTGTCGCTGATGCCGGCGGAGGAGTTTCGCTCGCTGACCGGGCGCGGCGTGGTGGGCAAAATCGGCGGTCATGAAGTTGCCGTGGGAAATGAAAGCCTGCTGGAAGAACTCAATATCGATGCGGAAGAGTTGAAGTCGAAAGCCGAGAACTTGCGCAACCTGGGACAGACGGTTGTCTTCGCTGCGGTCGATGGCCGTGCAGCGGGGATTCTGGGTATCGCCGACCCGGTGAAGCCGGAAGCGGCGCAGGCGATTCGCGATCTGCGCAGCCAGGGCTTACGCGTGGTGATGCTCACCGGCGACAGCGAGACCACGGCGAAAGCGGTGGCGCGCGAGCTCGGGATCGACGACTTCGAAGCCGGCGTACTGCCCGATCATAAAGTCGAGGTGGTAAAGAAACTGCAGCAACAGGGAAGAGTAGTGGCGATGGCGGGAGACGGCGTCAACGACGCGCCCGCACTGGCGCAGGCACAAGTCGGGATTGCGATGGGGACCGGAACTGACGTCGCCATGGAGAGCGCCGGCATCACGTTGCTGAAGGGAGATCTCGCTGCGCTGGTGCGCGCTCGCCGTCTGAGCCGCGCCGTGATGCGCAATATCCGCGAGAACCTGTTCTTCGCGTTCATCTATAACTCGGTAGGCGTGCCCATCGCGGCGGGGATTCTGTATCCCAAGTTCGGCATCCTGCTGAGCCCGATCATTGCCGCGGCAGCTATGAGCTTCAGTTCGGTATCGGTGATCAGCAACGCTTTGCGCTTGCGCAGGGTGAAGCTGTAACGATTGCGGTGGGGTGCGGGATGGTATTCTCCCCAGCGGTTCTCGACCGCAATTCCGCGCATCTCTTGTTACAGTAAAAAGAGAACGCCGCGCATCATGTCTTCGGTCACGAAAAGTCCGCCCGCTGTCATACGCTGTCAGACCTGTGGCAAGGAAATTCCTCTGGGTGCCGACAGTTGTCCGGCATGCGGGCGCCACCACAGCGAGTCTTCTCCCCGGCTGACGCTGGCGATCCTGTTGATCCTGATTTTCGCCGGTTTCGCTTTTACGCAATATGTCGTCCGGCTGCACCGCGCCACCGAAGCGTCGCTGGCGAAGCGATGGTTCAACCGTGGCAACCAGGACATGCAGGCCAATCTACCGTCGCTGGCCGCTGAGGACTATCGCACGGCGCTTTCTTATGACCGCGAGAACCGGCAATATACCTTGAGCCTGGCTGAGGCGTTGCTCGCGGCCAATCGCATGAACGAGGCGCGCTCGCATCTGACCAGCCTTTGGGAAGAAGAGCCAGCCAGCGGCGAAGTCAATCTGGCGCTGGCGAGACTGCATGTCCGCCGTGGCGACCGCGCTCGAGCCATCGGCTACTATAACAATGCCATCAACGGCGTCTGGGACGAGCAGCCCCGACAGCAGCGCATTGCCGCGCGCTTCGAGCTGGTGCGCTACCTGATGCAGCAGCATGACCTGGCCGAGGCCCAGGCGGAGTTAATGGCGCTGCAGGCAGACGGACCACCCGATCCGTCCGACCAACTGCTGCTGGGACAAATGTTGCTGCAAGCGAATGATCCGAAACGCGCGATTGATGCGTATGACATAGTTCTCAGGAACGATCCTCGCAATGCCGATGCGTGGCTGGGCAAGGGATTGGCGGCGCTTCAGATTGGCGATTACCTTGCGGCGGAACGCGCGCTGGCCACGGCGTTAGAACACGATCCCAATTCTGAGCAGGCTCGCCAGCAGTTGGATCTGGTACGTGAAGTACTTCGCATCGGCCCGGCGTTTCGCGGACTGTCGCTGGCCGAGCGCACCCAACGCGTGGCCGAGGCGTTCAGCGCTGCCCTCAAACGCTTGACCGGTTGCGCCGCCCAGCAAGGTTACAGTCTCGCTGCGCCGGATACGGCGAAGGCCGGCGCTCGCGCCTCGGCGGCGAAAACAATGTCACTTCCAACCGTGGAGGCGACGACTCCGGCACCGAGCAATCTGCAGCAGCTTTATACCAGCGGTGTGCAAAAGCAGGCGAGCGCCACCGACGCAGCACTACGCAGAAATCCCGACGCGCTTGAACCCACCATGCAATACGTATTCGAAGTCGAGCGCACCGCGGCGTCGATTTGCCCGACCATGGATCTGACGGACCGCGCGCTGCTCACTTTGGCGCAGAACGAAAGCGAGACGGTCAAGTGAGCACGTCCGAGCCGGTAGTCGCCAAACCGAAAGATGCCAGCGGGATCAAGCCGGCGGTCTCCACGCCGACCCGCCGGCAGTACTGGAGCAGCCTGCGCACCATGCTGTCGCCGCAGCGCTTCAGTCTGCGGGAAGAACAATTCTTTTTGTTGCTGGCGGTGTTGATCGGCATTGGCTCGGGATTGGCCGTGGTCTGCTTCCGGATGTCGATCGAGTACCTGAAATTGCATTTGCTGGGAAGCGGCCTGCTGCCATCAGTCCCGCGCGTCTTCCTGGCTCCCATGCTGACCGGCCTGGTGATTGCCTTTCTCGTCATCCGATTTTTCCCGCGCGCTCGCGGCAGTGGCGTCAACCAAACCAAGGCCGCGCTCTACATCTATGACGGCTACATTCCGATGCCGACGGTCATCGGAAAATTCATTACCAGCGCGCTGGCCATCGGCAGCGGACAGTCGCTCGGTCCCGAAGATCCATCTCTGCAGATCGGCGCCGGCATCGCGTCGGCACTCGGACGCCGTTTAAAGCTGTCGCGCGAGAAGCTGCGGCTCATCGCTCCCGTGGGCGCTGCCGCTGGGCTGGCCGCGGCCTTCAACGCTCCCATTACCGCCGTGCTGTTCGTCATCGAGGAAGTCATTGGCCGTTGGACCGCCGGAATTCTGGGCGCGGTCGTATTGTCGGCGATCTCCAGCGCGGTCATCGAGCGCTGGTTTCTCGGCGATGAACCATTGTTTCGCGTTCCTGCTTATCACCTTGAACATGCCGGCGAGCTGGGCGCGTACGCGAGCCTGGGCGTAATCGGCGGCTTCGCCTCACTCGCGTTCGTCAAATACATCGCTTATCTTCGTCCTCGACTTCGCCAGCTTCCATCGTGGACTCAGTATTTCCAGCCCGCAGCCGCGGGCCTGCTGATCGGACTGATCGGCATCAAGTTTCCGCAAGTGATGGGCGCCGGCTACAGCTACATGGACCAGGCCATGCACGAGCAGTACACCTGGCAGATTCTCGCCATCCTGGGCGCGCTGAAGATCGTGACCACCGGCCTGTCGTTCAGCAGCGGAACGCCGGGCGGCCTGTTCGCGCCCGTGCTGTTCATGGGAGCCATGATCGGTGGTGCGGTGGGCATGGCCGAACGGCAGCTCGTTCCTCAACTTGCCATTCCGGTGGGGGCCTATGCGCTGGTCGGCATGGGCACGCTGTTCGCCGGAATTCTGCGCGCGCCCATGACGTCGGTATTCATGATCCTGGAAGTCAGCGGCAACTACAGCATCATCGTGCCGGTGATCCTGTCGAATGCCATCGCCTATTTCATCTCGCGCACCTTCCAACCAACTCCAATTTTTGATCTGCTCTCGCGGCAGGATGGAATGGATTTGCCTTCGCTCGAAGAAGAGCGCGAAGTTCCCTTGCTGCGCGTGGAAGACGCCATGCGTCCGCCGCTGGGACAAACCCTGACCGGCAAGCTGCTGTTGCACGAAGCGCGGCAACGAGTGCAAGGTTCGGCGCAGGATTATTTCGTGGTGGGCATGGGCGGCGACGAGTGGTCAGGCATGAGCCGCGCAGTGCTGCTCGACATGATTCCTAATTCCGATATACCGCTGTCGCAGGTGCTGACGGCGCGAATTCCTTATCTGCATCCCGATCACCCGCTGGACACGGCGCTGCGCCTGATCGGCGGGCGCCCCATGCTGCCCGTGGTGCATCGGGCCCACGTCCAGCAATTGTTGGGCGTGGTTTCGCTCGACGACGTGATGCGCGCCTATCGCGGCGCGGGAATCAACGAATCCCATCCCGAGCCGGCCCCGGTCGTTCCTTAAGGACTGGGCAGGTCCGGTTCAGAATTTTTCCTGGTTCCACATTGGTGCCCCTTTCTGGAACTAACGCGCGTTTTTGCTTGACCGAAGCGACGGCTTTTCCTATGCTTGCCAATCGATCAGGTTTGTTACAAACATGCTGGCGCTCAAAACGAGCAAGTAGGTGCTTGCTCTTAGCTTCCGCGTGAACTGTTACGTAGCGTGGGGCTTGGAGATCACTGGCGATACATCTCTAGCAATGTTGAGAAGTGCGTGATTGCGTTCTCAGCGTCTGAAGAAAGTTAACCCCTCTCACTGAGGATGGCGAAGCCTTGTCTATTGCCGATCACAGTCTTGAAGCCGCAGGGACGCAGCCCAGTCCGCTGCAGCCTAAGACTGGCGCCCTCGATCCATCCGAGTGGTTTGCGGCCTATACCCTGCCGCGACATGAAAAGGCCGTCGGACGGCAGTTTGACGCCCGCCACATCCAGGCGTACTTGCCGTTGTACCAGGTCGCGCGGCGTTGGAAGAATGGCTGCAAAGTGATCGTCGAGCAGCCGCTTTTTCCCAGCTACATTTTTGTTTGCATCGACCGGCGCGAGTCGGTGAAAGTGCTGCAAGTCCCGGGAGTGTTGACCATTGTTAGTGCCGGACGCGAACTGGCGTCGCTTTCCACGGCAGAAGTTGAAGCGCTTCGTTCCGGCCTTGCTCTCCGTCATTTCGAGCCACACCCTTACCTGATCGTAGGGGAAAAAGCGCGCATTGTGACGGGATCGCTGGCGGGGATGATTGGCGTACTGGTCCGCAAAAAGAACAGTCTCCGGGTTGTACTGACGCTGGACCTGATCCAGCAGAGCGTTGCCGTGGAAGTGGGCATCGACGAAATCGAGCCCTTGAAGCAATCGTCGCCCACCTGCGTTCAATTTTCAACTTGAGGACCGGTTGTCAGTGAAAAAGGCAGCGGCAAGAAGTGTAACGGCAGTGCGCATTGTCGAGGCTGCGATCCAACTTTTCTCCCGCCGAGGGTATAAGGGAACCAGCACGCGGGAGATTGCTCATTTGGCGGGGGTCAATGAGGCCACCCTGTTCCGGTATTTTTCCCGGAAGGCGGACCTTTTCTGGACGGCAACCGAATCGCGCCTGAACCGCTTAAAGTTGGGAAGGGAATTGCAGAACGGGCTGGCAACCGACGTCGATCCGGAAATTATTGTACCCATGCTGGTGGAGTTTGTGGTGGAGAACATGGCGCAATGTCCGGAACTGATGCGGCTGCTCTACGTAGCGGGATTTGAGCTGCCAGGGGCCGAGCGCATGTTTCGCGAACATCTAGGGCCCATCTTCGATTCGGTCAACGCCTACTTCGGCAGGTGCGTGGCCCGAGGAGCGATTGGCGATCTGGAGCCAACCTTCGCCACCCTGGGATTAGCCGGAGCGGTAAGCGCCCATCGCAACCTGCATCAGTTGTTTACCGGCCGGGATTTGCCGTGGGACGTGCAGGCGGTAGCGCCGGCCTATGCGCAGTTCTGGCTGAACGCGTTGCGGCAGCCAGTGCCGGCTACCAGGGAGGGCGGGGCTAATGAGCAAGTTGCGGGAGGTAATGCATGAATAACAATTATCGAGGAACCGATCGCTCGCCCGGGCGGCTGCGGTTCGCTTTTGCGTCAGCGTGCAGTTTTGGAGAACCAATTTGAAATCTCTGCCGAGAGCGAACCGTAACCAACGCTTGCTGGTGAGAAGTAAGTTAGATCGCTGCCGCCAGGGACGCGGCCACCGCTGGACCGTGCTGCTAGTGCTACTGGTGTTTCCCGCAATCATGGTTGGCGCGCCGCAAGATCCCGCAGCTTACCAGCAGGTGCAAACTCAGGAGAAACCCAAGACCCCGGCCGGCGACCAATCGCCAACGGGTGAGCAACCGTCTTCCCCGGCCGTGGTCTTGGATGATACCCACACGCTTCCTTCAACCAATACCCGGACGCTGGCCCAGCCCAGCGCTGCCATCACCAGCCAGCCGGTTGAGCTGACGGACTTTCAGCGTTTGGTCGAGGCGTCATTGGGCAAGCCGCTGCCGGTTTACGGAGAGAACCTGTTTGAGAACGTCCCTACCACGTTCGCTCCCATCGACCGAGTACCCGTCACCTCCGATTACGTCATCGGCCCCGGGGATGAGCTGTTGATTCGCGCCTGGGGACAGATTGATCTGGACATTCACGCCCGGGTGGACAG
>PMWW01000074.1 GCA_003165795.1 Acidobacteriaceae bacterium | reverse complement strand
TGGGCGACGTGATGCAGGAGTCGGCTCAAGCGGCCATGACCTATGTGCGATCGCGCTGGAAAAAGTTGGGCCTGCAACGGGATTTCTATCGCAGTCTCGACATCCACGTACACGTACCCGAAGGCGCGATCCCCAAGGACGGTCCATCAGCCGGCATCACCATGGCGACGGCGATCGCCAGCGCCCTGAGCCATATTCCGGTGCGGCGCGACATCGCCATGACCGGCGAGATCACCCTGCGCGGCAAAGTGCTGCCCATCGGCGGACTGAAAGAGAAGCTGCTGGCTGCACATCGTGCGGGTATTATGGAAGTCCTGCTTCCCGCCGATAACGAGAAGGACCTCGCCGACGTGCCCGAGAATTTGCGCAACGTAATGCGACTGCGTTTCGTCAACACCATGGATGAGGTGTTGGCCTACGCTCTTGAGCGTCCACTGCCGGAGGTGCCAGACGAGGAACCCGGCATTCCCGCACTACCTCCGACTACGGAGCAGGCCCCAGCAGCGCACCAGTAAAAGCTGCACATTGCTTGCCCCATCCGAAGGCCCGCTCCCTGCGGGCCTTTTGTATCCCTCACTCGCTTGTCATCCTGACCGCAGCGACGCGGAGTCGAAGGACCCCCAGTTACCGCATCCGGTTTTGCCAGGGTGTCATCCTGAGCGGAGGCGTGCATCTTTCGCGCGCCGCAGTCGAAGAGCCTGCCCCGAGCACAGCCGAGGGGACCTCTATCTTTAGAAACTATTGTCCCCCTTCTCAGCCGCCGCTTGCACTTTCCTCTCTCTCCAGCGATAGTTAGGTATGAAGGTCCTGACGCGCTTTGTGACATCCGCTGCCGAGCCGAGGCAATTTCCTCCCGCTGGCGCGCCAGAGATCGCCTTCCTCGGCCGCTCTAACGTAGGCAAATCCAGTCTGATTAACTCGCTGGTCGGCAGCAAAATTGCCAAGACCAGCAACACGCCGGGGCGTACCCAGACCATCAATTTTTTTCAAGTGCGGCGTCCCGGCAAGCCGCAACCTGACTTCGTCTTCGCCGATCTGCCTGGCTATGGCTACGCGCGCGTGCCCAAGGAAATCACGGCGCAGTGGGCGCAATTCATCAATCCCTACCTGGAGAAGCGCGAATCTCTGGCATTGTGCCTGGCGCTGGTGGATGTCACCATTCCTCCGCAGGAACTCGACCTGAAGTTGCTGGAATGGCTAGGTCACATTGGACGCAACTTTCTTGTCGTTGCTACCAAGGCCGATCGCATTTCCGGCAATCAGTTGCGCACTTCGCTGCAGAAACTGGGCGAGCAGTTGCACGTTGCCGCCGATCGGATGGTTGCGTTTTCAGCCAAAACGCGCGTGGGGCACGATGAACTTTGGGGGGCAATCAAGGTTGCCGCCGGCGTCGAGGATCCGGGCGCCCATAATGTCGCGCAGACGGGATAGCGGCTGGCCGTCAGCATTCATCCCCATGTCAATAATTCCAGGTCAAGGCTCCTCTTCGTCCAGGCTGCTTGTCCTCTTCTAACCTAGCGGAAAGAGTGATTCAGCGCTGGCGAATTCACCAAACTATCCGCTAACCACTGGATCTACGGCCAGATCTCCAGCGCCGTCTTACTCAGGATCTGGTGCTTGGCGGCTTCAGTCAGCGGGAGCGCGCGGAACTCCGCCAGGTTCTTCTCGATCTCGGGAACGCCCGGCCCCGGCCAGTCTGTGCCGAACAGTGTCTTGTGGGCGATCTCCTCCAGGCGGGGGAAATATTTCAGCAGCGTCTTGGGTGGAATGCCGCTAATGTCGAGAAAAACGTTGCGGTGCCGGCGCACCAGGAAGAAGGCCGTATCCATCCACAGCGGCCGTCCCCCGTGGGCCAGCAGAATCTTCAGCTGCGGAAAATCGACGGCAACGTCATCGACATAAATGGGATCGCCAAACTTGTTGCGCGCGCCGGGAAAAATCGACGTGCCGGTGTGCACCATGATGGGAATACCGTTGGCTTCCGCCGCACGATAAATGATCTCCAGCTCTTTGACGCCGTTTACGTAATCGTTGGGATAAAGCAACTGATGGGGCGGATGGATCTTGATGAGTTTGATCCCCAGCCGAACAATCTGCTCCATGTCGGCAAGAACGTTGTGGGTGTGCCTGGGGTGTACGCTGCCGCACGGAATCAGTCGCTTCGGATCAGCCTTAACATAGTTGGCGATGAACTCGTTGACCGCCGGGGTAAAGCCGATCACCTCGGGCGCCACGTAATTGATCAGCACCGCGCGATCCACGCCAATCGCGTCGAGGTGCTTCAGGAATGCCTTCGGCGAGCTACAATACTCCGCCACCAGGTCGAAATCCTTGCGCGATTTCTTCATGAGGGCCAGCGCCTCCGGCTTGAACAACTCCATCGGCTGGATGTGAATATGGCAATCAGTGATGATCATAGTCAGTGGCTAGTGGATGGTTTAACCAGCTTGGATCGCCCCGACCACCACTCCGTCGCCCTCGATGGTATCGGAATCTCCAATCCTTCGATTTGTCATCCCGAGCGAAGCCGAGGGATCTGCGGTTGGTTGGCGAGTTGCAATTTGGCCTTCTGACGAAAACCTGGATTGCCGCTGACAACTGGCCACTGGCTCCTGATAACGGCTTTCAATTCGCTGCCGCCATCACCGCCCGTTTCGCAAATACCCGCACCATCTCCCGCCGGTACTCCGGCGTAAGCGCCGAAGTGGTGAGCGGCTTCGCCGTCCGTGCTGCCAACTCGCCAATCCGTTCCGCAATTTCTTCGCTGGGAACCGCTCCCACAAGGTGGGCATCCGCGTCCTTCACTAGGAATGGCGCAGGATTAAGCGCGGTAATTGCCACCCGCGCATTTTCGACGCGTCCGGACTTCATCTTGAGCGCCACCGCGACGCCGGCCAGCGGGTAGTCGATACTCCCACGAACGCGCAGTTTCTGGTAACTTCCACGCCATCCAGCCGATGCTTCCGGCAAAAACACGCGAGTAACAATCTCGTTGGCGGCCAGGTGCAGGCGCACCATGCCATCGTTCACATAGAACTCTGACAATGGGGTACATCGCAATCCGTTCGGCCCAGCGATCTCCAGCTCCGCTCCCAAACATAGAAGCGCGGGAGGCGTATCGCCCGAAAAGGCTGCCCAACAGAACTTTCCGCCCGGCGCCACGTGGCACAGGTCGCCGTCCTTCTTAAGACAGAAGCCGCAACTCTTCCGCCACAGCAGCGACTGGTTGTACCACAAACAACGAGTATCGAGACAAACATTGCCTCCAATCGTTCCCATGTTGCGCAGCACGGGCGACGCCACGGTCTTCACCGCCTGATAAAGCACGGGATAGTCTTTGCGGACGAGCGCCGAGTGCTCTACGGTACTTAGAGTGGTCAGCGCTCCGATTTCAATGCCGTCACCTGGCAGGTTACGAATACCGCGAAGCTCGCGAACGCCACCAAGGTCGAGCACATAGGGTGGGGTAAACAGCTTCTGCTTCATCGAGGGCAGCAGATCCGTACCACCGGCTACAATTTTCACCTCGCCCCCATGCTTCGCCATCAGAGCGACGGCTTCATCGAGCGTCTTAGGGCGCAGCAGTTGGAAGCTGGGCAGGCTCACTGCTTGCCTCCCACAACCGAACCGGCCTGAGCGCCTTGTCGAGCTGGATCGAGCGGATGCCGTGCCGGCCCTTTGCCGCGGAACCACAGCGACCCTCCGTGCTCACGGAAGGTCAGCGGCGCCGTCGGATCAACCGATTCCGTCATTTCAATTCGCTTCATGCCTTGCTTGGCTCGCAGTGCCGACAACACACGCTCTGGCGTAAATGGAGACTCACGCAGTCGGACTCCCACAGCGTCGTAGATCGCATTCGAGATCGCCGGAATAGTCGCGGCCAGTGAGCCTTCACCAGCTTCCTTCGCGCCAAACGGCCCTTCCGGATCGATGCTCTCGACGATGATGCACTCAATGTCGGGCGATTCCGCCGACGAGGGGCTACGATACTCCAGCAACCCGGGATTCATCAGCAGGCCGTCCTTCCAAATCATTTCTTCTTCCAGCGCCTGGCCGAGCCCCATCCATACCGAGCCAATTACCTGGCCTTCCACCGCCACCGGATTCAACGCGCGACCGCAGTCATGCGCGGCCCAAATCTTGTGCACCGTCACCTCGCCGGTTTCTTCATCGACGCTCACGTCGGCAACCTGGGCTGAATAGGAATATGCCGGTGACGGCCCCACACCTCCGCCTTTGTGCTTGCCGCCGCGCGCCGCCATGGGAGGAGCGTAGGAGCCGGTTCCAGTCAGCGCTCCATGAAAATCGATGGCTGAGACCACCGCCTCTTCGAAGCTCATGTGCTCCTTCGGACTTTCTTCCTTGCGTGTCTGCAAGACCGAGCCGCGAAGAATCTGCCCGTCCACGTGGCCACGTGCCGCGTCCTTCTCTTCCAGAATCTCTGCCGCGCTCGTATCGTCTGTGCCAGCCACAACACCACGCTTGTAAACGTGATCGTTGCGCATGATCACCTCCTCCGGCGCGCAGTTCATGCGCTTGGCGGCAGCACTGACAATGTTCTTCTTCACGTCTTCGGCTGCGCGCAGCGCCGCGTTGCCGGCCATGAAGGTAACTCGACTCGAGTAAGATCCAAGATCGATAGGCGTAAGGTCAGTATCGGCGGCGATGACCCTCACTCGCGCTAGCTCGCATCCCAGCACTTCGGCCACAACTTGCGCCGTCATGGTGTCAGAGCCTTGCCCGATCTCCGACGCGCCGGTGTAAACCACCACGCCGCCATCGCGATCAATCTTGATATTCACGGTCGAGTGCGGCATGTCTGAACGAATGATGCTGTTGGCCGCACCGCTCACATAATGACTGCATGCAATGCCGAGTCCACGGCCCTTCGGCAGTTTGCCGCGGCGCTCTTTCCAGCCGGATCGCGTGACCACCTGATCGATGCACTCCGGCAGGCCGTAGCTCAGCACCCGCAAACCATTCACGGTGACCGTCGGCGGCTTCAACAAATTCACGCGCCGCACTTCAGCCGGATCGAGTTTGAGCGTGGCCGAAATCTCGTCCATCTGCGACTCGAAGGCGAAACGCACGTTGACAGTACCGTGTCCGCGCATGGCGCCGCACGCGGGCTTGTTGGTGAGCACGCGATATCCGTCGTAGCGAATGTGGGGAATGTCGTAGAGCGCGCCGAGCAGCGCGCCGGAATAGAGGATGGTGACAACACCGTAGGAGCAATAAGCGCCACCGTCCTGAATCACCTTGCATGCCACCGCGGTGATGCGGCCGTCATTCTTCACTCCAGTCTTTAGATCGATGATGGTGCGCGGGCGCCCGCGATGTGCCCAGAAAACCTCTTCGCGCGTGTAGGTAATCTTCACCGGAGCCTTGGCGGCCCGCGCCGTCACCGCCGCGATAATCTCCAACGGAATGATTTCGCTCTTGCCGCCAAAACCCCCGCCAACCAGCGGCTTGATCACGCGGATTTGCGACATCGGCATCTCCAGCACCAGTGAAAGCTTGTGCTGCAAATAGTAAGGGACCTGCGTCGACGACCAGACGGTGAGCCGGCCCAGCGTGCCCGTATACGGATCAAGTTCGAAATTCGCCAATGTGCAGTGCGGCTCCATCGCGGCGTGAGTCACTTCGTTGGCGATGTAGCGCCCTTCGGCAACGTAGTCGGCATCAGCAAAGCCTTTGTCCAGATCGCCAAAGACGTGGTGATAGTCCTTCTCGACATTGTGGGGGCGGTTTTCGTGAATCAGGTCCGTCTCGGCTTTCATCGACTCCACGGGATCGAAGTATGCCGGCAGCGGCTCGTACTCAATGTCGATCAACTCGATGGCACGCTCGGCAATCTCCTCCGTTACCGCCGCCACGCACGCCACGTGATCTCCCACGTAACGGACTTTTTCTACCGCCAGCGCCGTCTCGTCGTGGCCAACCGGAAGAATGCCGTAGGGATTAGGCGCGTCGGCGCCGGTTACAACAGCGACCACGCCATCAACCGCTTTAGCGCGCGAAGTGTCGATACTCACGATGCGCGCGTGCGGATACGGCGAATGCAGAATCTTGCCCACCAGCATGCCTGGCAGACTAAAGTCGTCGGCGTACTTGCCTGCACCCGTGGTCTTGCCCGCGGCATCGATCATGGCGATAGGTTTGCCAATAACAGAAAAGTCACTCATGAGTTACTTAGCCCCTACCAATTCTTGTTTCATACCTTTTTGTTCGGCGTCGATCGCCGCGCGGACCGCCTGATACATCTGCGAATAACCGGTGCAGCGGCAAAGATTGCTGCTGAGCGCCTCGCGAATCTCGTCTTCGCTCGGCTCGGGATTGGTGGCCAGCAACCACTTTACGGTCATCATGAATCCCGGCGTGCAGAAGCCGCACTGCGCCCCACCAAAATCGCCGTAAGCCTTCTGCAGCGCGGCCAGACTGCCGTGATCGGCAACACCTTCAACGGTGGTGATCTCCTGGCCTTCGCAACTGGCTGCCAACATGGTGCAGGCCAGCATGGGAATGCCGTCGACTTGCACCGTACAGGCGCCACAGGATGAGTCGTCACAGCCGCGCTTGGAGCCGGTGAGATCAAGGTCCTGGCGCAACACATCGAGCAGCAACTTGCTGGGCTCGATCGCCAGTTCGTGAGTACGTCCGTTGACGCGGAGTTCGATGAGTTCTTTTTTCATAGGTAAACCCGTAAGCAATCAGTAGTCAGCACTCAGCATTCAGTTGATGCCCAGGTATTTCGCCAGCGGACCGCCGGACAGCGCTTTTGCTGAGGCTGACGGCTGATTGCTGAATGCCTTCTTCTCAGTAAATCGGCACCGTGGGATCGATCTCCCGAGCCCAGCGATCGATGCCTCCACGCAACGATTGCACTTTTTCAAATCCCTGCTGTCGCAGCCAAGCGGTGACATTCATCGACCGGACACCGTGGTGACAAACGACGACGATATGATCGTCCGGATCGAGTTCCTGATTGAAACGCGCCGGGATATCACTCATCGGGATGTGCCTGCTGCCGTCGATCTTCGCCGTCTCCCACTCCCACGGCTCGCGCACATCGACTAACACAACGTCAGAGTCGGAATCAAGCAGCGGCTTCAGTTCTTCGGGTGCGATCTCGTAATCCAAATCTAAGTCCTTTTTGCATGTCGAAGTGTTTTCCACAGCCACCCAATCAGGAACGCTGCCATCGCGCCAAACAGCAGAACGCTTGTCAGTGATGACCAGAGAAAAAGTAATCTATTTGTGTCGGTCGACACGCGCAACAAAGAAGCACTTATCCGCACGCATTCCGCGACAAGGCAAATCGCGAAAGCAAACCGGGCGGTGCGCTCCTTCACGGTTGCCAGCGCCCAAAGCGCAAAGATAGCCGCGAGATAGTCGCGCCAACTTGCTGAAAAAGTGCCGACCCGTAAATTCACCAACGACCACAAGCCGACGGCGGCGAAGGCAGTGCATCCGACGATGCCGAGGAGAGCCCCAGTAAAACTGGCAGCGTCCGTATCGAGGGCAATCTCCTTCTTCACTTTCACTTCCCTACCCACTTCGGACGACGGCGCTCTATAAACGCGGCGATGCCTTCCTGCGCGTCAGCCGTCTTCATCAGATCGTCAAAATAAATCTGCTCGGCTCGGGCCAGTCCTTGGTCGAAGTGAATTGCATCCCAGGAATACAACGCCTTTTTGGCCATCGCAATTGCTGCCGAACTGAGCTGCGAAACGCGCTGCACACATTCGGCCACCAGCGTCTCGGGATCGTCAGCCAACCCGTTCACCAGTCGCGCGGCAAGAGCTTCCTCGCCTGTAAGCGTTCGTCCCGTGAGGATCAATTCTGCCGCCAGCTTCTGTCCCACAACGGCGGACAAAGCAACACTCGCTACCGGTGGATAGCACGCCAGCTTGATCTCCGGGAACCCCCACACCGAATCGGGCGACGCATACACAATGTCACACATCAGCGCCAACTCAGCGCCGCCGCCCAAGCAATGCCGGCGAACACTGGCAATCGTCAGCTTGCTGCTGCCAACTATCGACCGGATAACACTGTGGAACGCGGTCAGCATGGCGCGAACTTTATCCAAGGTGTGCGCCGCGATGTCTACCCCACCGGAGAAAGCCCGTTCAGAGCCGGCAAAAACTATGACGCTGATCTCTGGCCGCGCCTCGATTTGTTCCAGGGCAGCTCGCATCTCGTCCATCATCGCGACGTCGATGACGTTCAGCGGCGGATTGTTCAGCACAATCCGCGCCGCCGGGAGGTTCACCTCGACTGCGATGCGGGTGAACCTGGTCGCGTTTGCTGTGGCTGAACTCATAGTGCAACACAAGATGCAGTTCCTCGGAAAGCAGGTCCCTCGCAGGCTAAAGCCTGCTGGTGTTGACAAAAATAAAGGACCTGCCACGGCGCACCTGAAGGTGCGCCCCTTCAATCCCTGTCATTTCCCGCTAAACTTTGCCGGACGCTTTTCGATATAAGCCGCCAGCCCTTCTTTCGCGTCTTCGCTCTCGAACAGCAATTGCTGGTTCTCGCGCTCCAGGGCGAGCCCCGCTTCCAGCGGAATTTCCCAACCGGTCTGCACCGCCCGCTTGATTCGGCCCACCGCCTTGGCCGCTTTGTTCGGCGGACAGAACTGGTGCGCGTACTCCATCACGCGATCCATAAAGCTGTCGCGCTCGAAAATTTCATTCACCAGTCCAAGCTGTTTCGCTTCATCGAAAGAAACCGTCTTGCCGGTCACCATTAGCTCAATGGCTTTGGACTTCCCTAATATCCGCGACAGACGCTGAGTTCCACCGGTTCCCGGCAACACCCCGAGGTTGATTTCAGGTAACCCGATCTTGCCGGCGTCTTTGCGAGCGACGCGCAAATCGGCGGCCAGGGCAATCTCCAGCCCTCCGCCCACGCAGTGCCCATTCAGTGCGGCAATCACCAGCTTGGGAGTGTTCTCCAGTCGCAACAGCGTCTCGTTGGCGTGCAAGCAGAAGTAGTACCTGAATGTCGGACCGACTTCCGTCAGCATCTGGATGTTCGCTCCCGCCGAGAAAAACTTTTCACCCGCACCCGTAAGCACGATCACATGAACATCGCTGTCCATTCTGGCTGTCAGAATGGCATCATCGAACTGGCGGTTCATCTCGTAGCTATAAGTATTGGCCGGCGGATCGTTGATCTCGATTACCGCGACGCCCGAGTCGCTGCGGTAGTGGATCAGTTGCTTGGCTTCGGTCGCGGCTGACTGGGCGCTACCCATCGCTGGAACCTCCTCCCTGGATTGGCTTCAATCTCGGCATGCTTATTTTCGGCGCTTACCGGACGACGTGGTCTCTTTGGATGAATCCGGTTTCTTCTCCGGCCGGCCCACGGGTTCGCGTTGTAGGGAGTCGATGCTTGGTTTACTTGCCATCTTTCCAGCGCGTATTCCGCGCAGAAAAATGTCGCTGATCTCTCGCGCTAGGACCTCCGCATCGGGATCGACGCGCGGGTTGTACCAGGTGTAGAGCCAGTTCATCATTCCGAACAAACCCATCACCGCCGTGCGGGTGTTGATTCCACCGGTAGCAGCGGCGTTGGAGCCAACGGATTTCAGGCCGTCGGCCTTGACCAGACCCTCCACCAGTCCAACGCAAATGCGGTAGTACTCGCGCTTGGTAGCGGCCAGTTCAGTGCCGTAGCCGTTCTTCAATACGTCGTCTTCATGGGCCAACACCTTCATTGCCTTCTGCTTGGCGACCGAGTAATCAACATGATTGCGGACGAAGATCCGGAGGCGCGCTTCCGGGTCAGTCGTCGCCGCCAGGCGCTCACGCAGACGCTCGATGATCGTGGTAAAGGTGTGCTGTTGGATAAAATACAGCAGCTTCTCTTTGGATTCGAAATAATAGTAGAGACCCGCCAGCGAGATGCCGCTCAGGCGCGACAGATCACGCATGGAGGCGCCTTCGTAGCCTTTTTCAGCGAAGATCTCGGTGGCGTAGTCGAGAATCTCGGCCAGACGGCGGTCGAAGCGGGTATCCAGCGCTCGGGATGTGACGGAAACGGGCATAGAATGACGATGGACAGAGAAGAGGCAACCGGCGAGAGAGCGGTTCTTCGAACGTTCGTTCTAATTTTAGCCGCAACCTCGCCATTCGGCAACCATCATCGCGCCCGCCGGCGAGTGGGTAACATTTGAGAGGCAAAGCGCGGGAACGGACAGGCGATTTTCTCGATACGGGCAGCCTCGCGTTGACAAGTATCTCGCGAAAGGGCAAACTGCTCCATCTTGAAGATTGCGTGCCGCCAACGGCGGAAGCGATCGAGATCTCGATAACGAGCCCCTTGATGACGGCGCCACAACGCGTTTCCTACCGAATGGAGTCCACGCTGGAAAGCGTGAACAAGGCCGAGGAAATGGCCGACCAAATCGCCTCACAGGCGGGCATGGATGAGGATACGCGCGGGGGAATTTCCATGGCGGTCCGCGAGGCCATGATCAATGCCATCCTGCACGGCAACGCCTATGACCCGGCCAAGCGGGTGAATTTGACCTTCGAGCAGAATGGGGAGGAGCTAATCGTCATCGTCGCCGACCAAGGCGAAGGATTTGTCCCGGACGAGGTTCCCGACCCGCTTGCTCCAGAGAATCTTTTGAAACAGTCGGGCCGTGGCATATTCTTAATGCGGGCCTTCATGGACGAGGTCCGTTTTCGTAAACTGAATCCCGGCACTGAAATTACTTTAATCAAGCGGCTCCAGAGTAGTGAGCTGGACCGCCAGGAGGCTTCTACGTGAGCATGAAAGCGAGCACGCGGCAGGTAGATGGCGTCACCATCGTCGACTTGAGTGGACGAATCACTCTGGGCGAAGGCAGCGTGGTATTGCGCGACACCGTCAAAGACCTGCTCGGCAAAGGGCAGAAAAAGATCCTGCTGAACCTGGGCGACGTTAGCTACATCGACAGCTCGGGCATCGGCGAACTGGTTAGTGCCTTTACTTCCGTCCGCAATCAGGGCGGCGACCTGAAGCTGTTGAACCTGACCAAGAAAGTGCACGACCTGCTGCAGATCACTAAGCTCTACACGGTCTTCGATGTGAAAGATGACGAGGCGGTGGCCATCGCCGCCTTCGGCAAGTAGCCGGCCTCGAAATCTGCCTGTGGGCAACAAAGCTCGAACGCCCTTTCGCGTCTGCGCGGACGGGCGTTGCTGTGTTGGGCGGGCGTTCGCTCAGGACTAATCTCCACACACGCCAGAAGTGGAAAGTCCGCAGATACGGAGATGGTAAAATTGCCCCGGAGCTAGACGTGAAGAAGCAGAAAAAATTCACCGTCGTGATCGAACGGGACGAAGATGGCTACTACCTTGCTTCCGTGCCTGGGCTGCGGGGTTGTCACACTCAGGCCAAAACCCTCGATACCTTGATGAAACGCGTCCGCGAAGCCATCGAACTTTGCCTCACAAGTCAAGGAATTGAGGATACGCAGCTCGAGTTAGTCGGCATTCAGCAGATCTGCGTATGACACGGCTCCCTCGCCTACCGGGCAAGGACGTCGTGCGCATTCTGGAAAGACTTGGCTTCAACGTCATTCGAACTCGGGGCAGCCACACGTTCTTGAAACATCCTGATGGGAGGACGACAGTGGTTCCGATCCACTCGGGAGAGACAATCGGACCTGGGCTTCTTCGCGCCATTCAGCGAGATGTAGAAATGTCCGTCGAAGAGTTCCTTAAGCACTCCTAGCAGCCCGTGGCAGAAGTG
>PMWW01000072.1 GCA_003165795.1 Acidobacteriaceae bacterium | reverse complement strand
GCCGGTCTCCAGCCATGCCCAGAACCTCGGCAAGCAACCCGCGACAGGTCAGGCGGTACAGGGAGAGCAGGCGAGCCAACCCGAAGGCGCCTTCCTCAACCTCGTCGACTGGATCGGCAACGTGATCTGCCCGGTGGGAGCGGCGCTTGCCATCGTGGGCTGTGTCATCTCCTGGCGTCAGGGCCGGGGTTACATGCCATGGGCTTTGACGGCTGGCGGGCTGCTCGCGGTTTCCGCCTTAACGCGACTTGCCGAATTTTTTATTGCGAACGGCCAGCAGATCGGCTGACACAAACACTTCTTTCGCGAGAGTAAATCCATGTTGCTGCCTCCATTCCTGGGAAACGTGATCGCGCTCCTGCTGGCCTTGATGATGCCGGCCGCACTGGGATGTCTGGTGCTCGCCGGGCTATGTCTGCGGACAGAAGGAGGGATCAACTTTCAGATTGGAGGCAGCTTCCTTAGATACATCCTGTGGGCTGCAATCTTTTTGACCATGCAAGGCATTGGGGCGTGGTTCGCCAGCCTGGGACTCGGCCTCAACGGTTTCAATAACGGTTTGGGGACGGGCGAACTAGGCCCGATTGCCGCCGTGGTTACACGCTTCGTTCAAGACGTAGTGCTGGTCCACCTGGTTCCGGTGATAGCAGCGGCGTTGGTCGTCAAGGCCATTTTCGATATTGGTGAAGGGCACAATCCGCTGGCTTCGATCATCTCCGCCCTGTTCCTGCTGGGCATTCAGGGCTTGTTCACGATATTCCAGGGCTGGAACGACGGCTCCGGCTTCGCAACCACCGATTTCCTGGTTAACGCCTGGAACTACCTGGCCTCACAGCTCTGCCCGCTGGCCGCGTCGCTCGCGATTGGCGGCGCGGTGTTGGCCTACGTACGCGACCGTAACTGGATGAGGTATGCCGCATCGTCGTTCGGCCTGTTAACAGTTTCAGGGCTCTGGTACCTGGTCAAAGCCATGGCGGGGGCTTAGCGAAAATGATTAACGAAAAAACAACGCAGAAGGTCCTGTTCGTAGGGCTGATTTTCCTGGTTCTGCTCACCACGCGAGTATTGCTCGTGACCAAAGCCGGGGTTCTACTGCTGAGCCTCGTGATTGTGGCTTTCAGTATCTGGGTAGCGTTTCGCCTGGTCGAGAACGTGGTAGCCGGAGCCTGGAAGATGTCCGGTGTTATCGCTTCCCGTCTGATGCGGAAGCTGGGGAAGCGCACAGCGCCGAACAGAAAGGCATTGGAGAGTGAACGATGGGCTCGTTTCAACCAGGGCTGCTGAACCTTGCCAATTGGATGGGCAACGTGATGCTGCCTATTGGGGCGGGACTGATTCTTGCCTGCGGGATTTACCAGTTTTCCAAAGGCCAGGAACTGGAACGCTACATCTACGGTGCCATGGCGGCACTGCTGGGCTCGGGACTGCTGCGTTTGGCAGAGGTGATCTCGCAGCAGAATGGCGGCGCGGACCAGTACATGGTCATGCTGCTCACGGTCACCAATTTCGTGGGCAACGTGTTGATGCCCTTTTACGCAGCGATCGAGATTGTCCGTCTGGTCCTGGGGATTGGCGGTGTTTTTGAGCGTCTGGCGATCGGCGATGACTGGCTTCGGCACGGCATGGCGGCAATGGGAGCCCTGCTGGTTTCCGGTCTCCTGCGATTGCTCGAATACTTCGTCGCGAATGCGTCTTAAGAGGAAAGAAAGATATGTCACTGAATTCATCACCGGTATCGAGAAACCTTCACTTGAAGGTAACCATGCTGTTTCTCGAACTCGAAGATCTGCTGACCATCATGTTGGCTGTGTGCGGCGCAATGCTCATCGGAAATTTCCTGTTCTCCGACCGCTACATCTTTCACATACCGATGAATTACTTTCTGCCGCTGGCGATCCTGCTGGTTGGAGTGCCGGTATTGATGATCTTCAAGTACGGCAAGCCGCGCGGCTACCTGCTGGACCTGCTGCTGTTCCACGCCAGGCCACAGCAGTACTGCGCGGGAACGCAGGAGTCCGTCATTCGCAGCAGCTATTTCCGGGAGGAAGAGGTCTAAATGCCGACCACATGGAAGCAACATGAAAAAAGCCTGAGCGAGCCTGGGCTGTGCGACCTTTTGCCCATTCGGGATTATCTCGACGACGTCATGATCCGGATGTCCGGTGAATTTGTTGCCGGCTATGTGCTGAAGGGCGCGGTCAGCTACTTTGCCGATGATGCCGGGCTGAACACGATCAAGTCTCATCTGGAAGCCATCCTGCGCACGATTCCTGAAGAAAGCATGCGTCTGCAGTTCCGCTTCGAGGTCACCGAAGACCTTGGCGATCTGCTACAGCGATACCAGGACTGCTCGCGGACACAGGACGAGGCCACGCTGGCGATGGACCAGAACCGGCTCGCCATGTGGCAACGGAAGGAGGCGGGCGGCGAGTATCTGCGCCGCATGACCCACCTCTATCTCATCTGGGACTCGGAGCGTCATCACCGCG
Source organism: Acidobacteriaceae bacterium (assembly GCA_003165795.1). GTDB lineage: Bacteria > Acidobacteriota > Terriglobia > Terriglobales > Acidobacteriaceae > Bog-257. The sequence continues at coordinate 7,051 of PMWW01000072.1, read as the reverse complement.
TACTGGCCGTCTCCGGCAAGACGGCAAAACGAAACAAAGATGGCGGAGGATTCAGTCTCTCCACCAGAAAGATCGTCCAGCGCACACTGAAAGAACACAGCGATCTGATGAGCGAGTTCGAGAGCCTGCTCAACGGTATCGAATCGGCGATGGTGGCGGCGGGCCTCGATCCTCAACGCATGAGCGACCAGGACCTGTTTCTGGAGACCAAGCGGGCGTTGGCTCCCCTGAAGCCCGATCTACTCCCGCTGCGGCAGTTTCCATACTCTGAGCGCTACGTCACCCCTCGCGAGCAGTGCTCGGTTGTCAGCATCCTTGGTCAGACGGAAGACTACATCAATATCAACGGATCGCTGTGGAGCTTCATCACGGTGAAAGCCCCACCTGATGCGACCTACCCGGGGATATTGCGCAGCCTGTTGACCTCAGGCCTTCCCGTCGTGGTCAGTACGCAGGTCACGATCCCGAACCAGTCGAAGGTCCTGGAACGCTTCAAGAAGCGCCACAAGAAGATGATGGCCGCGCAGCGGGACTCCAAAGGAAACATCCGCATCGACGTGACGGCGCAGGTCGCCGAAGCCGAGCTGCTGAGGATCCAGCAAGAGATCATTGCCAGCTCATTGAAAGCCGTGAAGGTAAGCCTCACGATTGGGGTGCGAACTTCAAAGGCAGCCCACACCACAGCAGAGTACGAAGAAGCTGAACGTGAAATCGCCAGCCGCAAGCAGCAGATCCTTCACATCATCAGCCGGATGAATGGGGCCTCCGGGCTGACGGAAGACATCGCACAGAGGCGCATCTTTTTATCTTCACTGCCTGGATTGGCGGGNNTGCCATGCCGCCGATCTGCTGCCGCTGGAGATGCCTTGGACGGGAACTCCGCGATCTCCCTTGATGCTGATCGAAACTCCCTACCGGCAGCTGATCCCGTTCTCGCCCTTCGATCCCGACCTTTCAGACGCCAACATGCTGGTCGCAGCCGCCAGCGGCCACGGCAAGAGCATGATGACCGGACAGATGCTGCTGCAGGCCGCCCGGCAGGACACACGCGTGTCGATTATCGAGCGCGGCGACTCGTACCGCAACCTGGTCGAGTACATGGGCGGGCAGATGATCACGATGGCCCTCGACTCGGAACAGACCCTGAATCCCTGGGACCTGGAGTCCGGCGAGCGGGAACCAAGCCGGGAGCAGGTGGCTTTTCTCAAAGGACTTACCCGGCACATGCTGGGCGACATCGAAGCCTCAGACCTGCTGGATAACGTGCTGGTGGATGCGATCGAACGGACCTACCGGCGCGCGGCCATGCGGCCGGGCAACACAATACCGACATTTGGCGACCTGCGCGATGAACTGCAGTACTACCAGGATGCCGATCGCAACGAACAAGTCATGGAAGAAGCTCGGCTGGCGGCGTTCAAGCTGCGCAACTGGGTCTCGCCCGGCGGCGTGTATGAAAACCTCTTCGACCGTCAGACGACGCTGAAACTCGACTCGCCATGGATCTACTTCAACGTCGAGAAGCTGAAGGACGATCCCAGGCTGGAGTCGGCGATGAGTTTGCTGATCGCCTGGGCCACGACCAAGCGGGCGTCCGGCAAGAGCAGCCACAAAAGCATTACGGTGCTGGAAGAGTGCTGGATGCTGTTGGAATCCCCGTTTCTGGCTGATCTGGTGGTCCAGCTTTACCGCACCGCTCGCAAGCGCAATGGCGCAGTGTGGGGCGTGTCGCAGGCGATTGAAGACTTCACCGGCACGACGCAAGCGCCCAACGCGTTCGGGGCGGCCATCCTGAAGAACACAACCATCAAGATCATCGGGCGGCAGACCGGNNAGCCTGGACGTGCTGCGCGAGTTCCTGCACCTGAACGAAACCACGCTGAACGAGATCAAGAACCTCGGCCACACGCAGAAAGGCAGGAAGAGCGACTTCATCGTAGTCATTGGGGAAAAAGCAGACACCACGCACACGCTGCGAGTGGTTCTTTCGCCCATCGAGTACTGGATCATGACCACCTATCCACGAGAACGCTGGTACCGGGCATGGTGGATGAAGAAACACTCCGAGCTTCCGCTGTACGAGCGCTACTGCCTCCTGGCAGAGAAGTTCCCGCAGGGTATGGCGGCACTTGAGGAACTGCCGGAAGAGCGCAGTGGTGAGGTGTACGAGATCGAGGATCGAGTCCGCGCGCAGAATGCCAAAGCCCAAGGAGCGGGGCGATGAAAAGACTGAAGAGTCAACTTGCCATCAAGACAACGAGCCTGGTCCTGCTGATTGCTCTGCTTGTGCCCCTGCCGGCCCACGCCGGACTCGGGGACCTTTTCAACATGATCGATTCGACCATTTCCAACCTCATCGGCGGCGCTCTAACCATGATTACCACCGTGCAGAATGACATCCGCTCGTTGTACGAAGAGGTGTTGTGGCCGGTTGCGCTGATCAAGAACACTCGCACGTGGGCCCACAATCTCGTCGGTCAATACCGAGGCTGGATGGCGGCGGTCTATAAGCTCCCCATCCAAAGCGCCCAGACGTTCTCCCCGCAAAAGCTGGAAAACACCTTCCTGAGCGGAAACGTCGGGTTACTGGGCGATCTCGGGCCGGCTTATAACGCGACCTACGGAGCAGTTCCATCCGGGCAGCAAGCCCCGAACGATCTCCGCCAGATCATGGACATGAACGATGCCCTCGCACAGGACTCCCTGAAGCAGACCGTGGCTTCTGACCAGGCGAATACCAATCTTCTTCAGATCGCCGACCAGATGGAGAACAACGCCACACTCGCACCGGGGACTTCAAGCTACATGAGCGCCAGCGCTTACGCGGCAACGCTCCAGACACTCGCCTTCCAGCACAAGCTCCTGGCCGCACAGCTGCGGGAGGAGGCCGCTCAGTTGGCGCATCAATCCGCGGACATGAAACGCGACACGCAACGGACCAACGATCTTCATCAATCGATCTTCAACATCCTTTCCACGCACTGAGGAGGCGAGCATGATACGCGGAGCATGGACAAAGCTGCGGGCAAAACTGACAACCAACATGAGGCAAAGGGTCTCTGCCGGACTCGTCCTCGCCATGCTGGTGCTGAGTATCCCGCGCCCGGCACAGGCGCAGTTCGGCATCGACCTGGCCTTGATTATCGCCGGGCTGAAACAAATCAACAGCCTGCTGACCAGCCAGGTTGCCGCTCCGCTGCAGCAAATTCAGAAGATCGAAAGCGAGTACACGAAGTTCCAGCAGGATGTGATTTATCCCATCGGCGCCATCAATCAGCTGAAGAACGCGGTCCTCATGTTCCGAAATGAGATGAAGGCCATGAACGGCCTCATGACCATGCAATACAACAGCGCGCAGTTGCCGCTTACGCAGCAGCTGGAACAGCTTTTGCTGTCGGGCGATCCCAACGCTGTGAAGCAAGTGGGAGCGGTCTACCAGCAAGTCTACGGAATGCTTCCGGCAGACAACCAGGCGCCGCAATTCATCCGCTACAGCATCGACATCTCCGATGCGCAGGCGCAGGACGCAATGAAGCGGGCCATCGAGCTGGACGCCCTGGCCCAGAGGGAAATGGAGGTGAGCGAGCAGCTGCAGGACCAGATTCGCACCGCAACTCCGGGGACAGCTCCCATGGTTGAAGCGGTTGCGGCGGCATGGGTCGTCAGGGCTAACGCATACTCGCAGTCGGCGATGTCGCAATTGATGAGAATCCGTAGTTCGAGTATCGCCAACCAGAGCGCTATTTCGAAGTGGGCGACGACCAATACAAATAGCCTGACCAACGCAATCGGGAAAATTACGGGCACCGGCAACCAATAAGGAAGCAGTTCACATGGGGAACTCAAGCTACATCGATGTCCTGTTCACCGCTCTCGGCGGGATTGACGGCTCAGTCATGCCGATTATCTGGTTCATTGCGAATTCCATCCTCGCCGTCACCTTTCTTTGGGGCGTTTACGACGCTTTCGTGCGAGGAGGGGACGTCCGCTCACTGGGCATAACCATGCTGAAGTATGCGGCGGTAGCGCTGGTGCTTATGAACTGGGCGGCGACCTTCCGCGATGTCGTCAAGAGCTTCGACTATGTGAGTAATTACATCTACGAAACCAACGGACTGGGAGATGTAGTTTCTGCATGGACGAATGGGTTAGCAACGCTATGGAACAACAACGGCGACTTGAGCATGTTGAAGTTGATAGAAGGCGGCATCTCGGCCCTGATTACCGAACTAGGTTTGATCATCGGTTACATCGTTCTTCCTTTCAGCCTCGCAATCTTCATGATCTGTTTCGTGTTCTGGGGATCCATCTTGTATGTTCTGGGCCCCCTGGTAATAGCAACTATGCCGAGTTCAACGCTCGGACGTTTCCACTCTCGCTGGATTGAGAACTTCTTTGTCTGGAACTGCTGGCCCCTTCTGGTTAATACCCTGTGGGCACTCATGACCGCGATACATCTGAATAACCCGCAAGGCGTGCTAGGCCAGGGCGGTCTCTTGGGGTTCTTTCAGGGAGTTGAAGGAACAATACTCCTAAGCCTGGCCAGCGTCATGTTTGCCCTTTTGATTGCGACGATTCCCATGACAGCCCGAAGGATTCTGATGGGGGAATACAGCCCCGTCGGCGCGGCCATTGCCTGGGGACGCGGCGCGGCATCGAAAGCGCTCGCCGGCGCTACTATGGCTGCCACGGGAGGCACGGGCGCTGTCGCCGCAGCTGGGGCGGGCGGTGGAGGATCCCTGGCCGGTGGCGGAATGCTCGCCACGGGGGGCGGTGGAACACTCGCGCCCTCTGGAGGCGCCGCGATGGCCGGTGGAGGAGGGGTGATCCCCGGCATCAATTCGCCACTGACAGCACCACCACACACGCCGCCAGCTTCGCCAGGAGGGACACGGTGGTTCGCAGTCGCGCCTGGCGGAGCGAACATGCCGTTCAATTTGAGAGTCAATGGCCGTCGTTACTCGTGATTGCTGGCTCATGCAACCAGCAGATAAAGCGGAATAACACAAATTCATATTCGCGCACAACAGGGAGACCACGATGTTCGATTTCAAGAGAAATACCGGCACGGAGCCGGCAGAAGTTTCTGAGAAGCTGAAGTATTCGAAGTATTACGAACACGATGGCACCCTGCGCGCGTACGCCAATCGCGCCATGGTGCTGGCCGGTTCGATGACGCTGCTGGCGTTTGTGTCGCTGGGATTTGCCGTCTACGTACGAATGCAGCCGCCGACGATTATTCGCGTCTCCGCTGATGGCGAATCCAGCGTGATCAGTGGCCGTCCCCTGTTTCGCAATCAATCGCCTTCGGTCCTCGCCGACGCCAGGCAGTCGCCGCAGCCTCAGAGCTACGAGAAAGAGGCGTTCGTCCGTCAGTTTCTCGATCACTATCTCAACTACGACATGCACAACGTGAGCCTGCAATGGGCGACGGCCCTCAATTCCATGACCTCAAACTTGAAGTCCTCCGCGCTTCGCGTCATGGAGAAGGACAACACGGTGGGAAAGATCGAGGACGAGAACACCCGCTCGATTTTTCACCTGCGGGGCATCGAGTGCTCAAAGGACGATCCTTTGCTGTATACCGCCTACGGAGTGCGTGAGATCCATCGCATGGATGAGGATCGCGAGATCATCGAGACCACGGTCAATCAGTACCGAATCCGGCTGGCGGACCAGAACCGCTCGGCCGAGAACCCGAGCGGAGTGCTGATAGGTGAGTACTCCGAAAAGCAGATCGACGGCGAGAAAAAAGCAGCACTTCTGGCCACAGACATCGACGGCTACAAAGCCTTTCACCAACAGCAGCAATAGAGAGCACAACAGGCCAGTATCGAGGTGATTGCAGTGACAGAGACGAACAAAAACAACGGTGCCGTGCTGGAAGCGGCCAGCCAGGACCCTATCACTGCTGCGGGTGAAAAGCGCAGCAAGCGCGGAAGAAAGCCAGCCGCGGAGCGCGGGAGCGGGACCATGCGGGTTCGCTTCTTCCTGCTGGGGAAAGAGTCAGCCCGTGAGAACGGAAAGCTTGTCCTGGGCGAAGAGTTCGAAAACGAAGACAAAGCGCTGGTCCATTCACTCGTCGAAGGCGTTCCTTTTCTCAGGATAGAGACGTGGATGGCCACACCGCAGAAGAAAGGCAACGTCATGGTAATTGAGAAGCGGCCACAATCCTAGCCACTGGTGCCGATCTCGTTCTTTGACAGGTTTAAGCAGAGGGTTTGCAAGGCGAGAATCTACTTTCCATTGAGATCGTAGGTTTTCCTGAGCAACTTCGTGGGCCGAACCACGAAGACTGTCCGCTGCCATGTGCTCCCGCACCTGGCCGATGTACTGGCCAGACGGCGGCGCAGGTAGCGAAAGCTCCTGAGCTGTGGATGGCCGGTTGTTCGTCAACTGACTTATCCCGCAAAGGAGCGCCTCACATGAAGAACCGGATTCTGGAAATGGATCTGGATGAAAACGGTGTACTCAGCGAACGTACACCGGACGCCGGCAGCGAGTCGTTCTTAGACAACGCGTTGCTGGACCGACTCTACCCCGGCATCAAGGCTTGCCGGATCAAAGTCTGCGAAGGCATGCTGGAAACCTTTCAGCAGACGAAAATTGCTGGAACGATGATGGCATTCGAGTATCAGGGAACCGCCTATTCGGTCGTCGGAGCCTCCGGCTCGGCGAAGAATGGGCTCTTTTATTGCGTCGAACAGCAGTATGAAGACGCAGTACGCAAGAGGATGGACGCATGGCCGGAAGCGGCCCTGTCGTACTTCGGGATCCTGACCTCGACACTCAAGACGATGGTGGAGGAGCCGAAATGCTCAGTCCTCCTCGTCCCCGATCTTGAACTCGGCACGAACGATTGCCGAGGCTGGGTTCGGCAGACTCTCTTCGACAAACTTTCCTTGCCAGCCGGACGGTTCTATCAGTTCCGGCTGGCAATGGACAATTCACTCCAGGCCAAGGGAGCTTTCAAGGTGATGGACGACGTGACGGCCGCTCATATCGGGGCCGATATCGTCCTTCCATCGTCCGCGATCAAACCGTTTCCCCG
>PMWW01000009.1 GCA_003165795.1 Acidobacteriaceae bacterium | reverse complement strand
ACCTTGAGCGAAGCAATCTCGGCGCGGCGCAGCCCAACCTGCAAGCCCACGGACAGGATGGCCCGGTCGCGTAATCCTTCAATAGTGTCGTCGGCAGGCGTGTCGAGGAGCTTGCGGGCCTGCAACTTTGAGAAGGCGAGCGTCGTGCCTTCCTCGCGGTTGATTGCCGGCCGCTCGACCTCGCCGACGGGGTTTTTCTCGGCATGGTCATGCCGCACGAGATGCTTGAAGAGGCTCGACAGCGCCGCAAGCCTGCGCCGGATGGTGGAGGGTGCGGCCTTATCGATCTCGCGCATGATGCGCTCCCAGGCGATGACGGCGCGATGGTCCACCTGGCGCAACTCGTCATAAGAATGGATGTTGAGCGTGCGCATGAAGTGCTGCACGTCCAGCTTATAGGCTCGGCGGGTGCGTTTGCTTTTCTGCTTGGCAAGCCAGATATCCTCTTCGGGAATCTCAGCGAGCGCCGCTACCGTCATGAGCGCTCGCGGCGCGTCATCTGCGGGAAGCACGGCGGGGGCGCTTGCTTCAGACGCCGTGCTCCTGCCTTTTTCAGTTTCAGTGGGCATTGCGGATGAGCTTCACTTTGATGGGTAGAGAGACGAGTCCCATGCGTTTTTCAGACGTAAACACCTTGCAGTTGCGCTGAACCCCGAGAGCCAGACAGGCGCGATCCGCAAAGGACAGCCCATGCTCCTTGGTTTGTGGATAGAGCTCGGCGCTCGCGGTCGCCAGCGTTTCATCGAAAGGAACGATTTCTACGCGATAGCCCTGCAGGAGAGCGGAAACGGGACGGATCGCCTGACACCGTTCGATGGTTTTCTTCAAGACCTCGGAGTAGTTAACGGCGGAGATGACAGCGCCCGCCAGGACACCAAGGACAAGTTCGGCTCCAGGCTCGGAATTCAGGACGGCGATGACGGCCGATGCGTCGAGCACGACGCTAGTCACGCTCATGCTCCGCACGCCGCTCGGCATTGATCTCATCCGAGAGGAGCACTCCGCGCGGAACGTGTTGCGCGAAAAGCTCCTGCACTTCGGCTAAGAGCTGCTCGCGCGTCTTGATATGAAATCCTTTCTCATCCTCTATGGCGACTAAAGTATCGCCGCTGGCGATGTGGCGGCGTTCGCGCGCGTCCGCCGGAAGAGCAATGCGACCCGAGGAGTCCACCTTGAGGTTATGGACCAGTTGCTTGTCTTGCATGGGAGAATTCCCGTGAGTGTGGTTGATGGGGTTAGGCAGCGTACTCTGCCACAACGTGTGAGTTCGGGCAAGAGGAATGTCATTCCCTTTTTACCTGCAATTACGGGGCTTGTTGCACCCTGCCCCGTCCCGTGCTTCTTGACTACGTGATAAACCGGATTATCACGCGCTGAACATACCGGCAAGATGTATCGCCGATGACGGATGGATTTTGTCCGAGTGATGCGCGGAGGTAACTGCGCTTATATCAGATTGCAGGTTCTGGGCAGGTGTATACTTTACGGCTGTCGATAGTCTTTCAAGTATTTCAAGTCAAACCAGTGGTTCAATGACCTGTAAGAAATGCCCCTGACGAGCAGGCGATGGCGTTGCTGGGGCTTTGTCGCAACTCACGCAAAGATCTGTAATGAAATCCTGGCCAATCCAACTTGAGATTTCCGGACCGACCGCAATGTGGACTCGTCCAGATACTGGTTCTTCCCCGGTGTCTTATGTCGCCCCGACGTATAGTGCTGTGAAGGGCATCATTGAATCCATCCTGCGATGGAAGTCGGTGAACATTCGGCCAACCAAGGTTGAAATCTGTCGGCCGGTTCAGTTTCATCGGTATACCACGAACTATGGCGGGCCGCTCCGGGCGAGCGATGCTTTCGCCAAAGGTGCGTCATTCCAGTTTTATGCTGTTGTGCTCGTCAACGTGTGCTACCGCCTCTACGCCGAAGCTGACTTCAACGGACATCACGAAACCACGACTTGGCCGCCACACGCTTATAGCGACGTATTTAATCGGGCTTTGGAGCGGGGCCAATGGTTTTACACGCCGTGTCTAGCTAGGCTGGAAGGAATTCGCGCCAAACTATGTCGGGCCGTTCCGGCCTGAAACGCGTATCTGTGAAAACGAGAATCACGAATTGCCGACGATGTTGCGCATGGTTTTCGATCAGCCACAAGGCGGGCGGGTAAACCCAACATTCAGTCGCAAATTGCACGTTGAGAAGGGAGTACTGGTCTTTGCTTAATGAACTTTCGCAGATAGTTGATTCCGTCGAGCGCTTGGGCGTCAATCCGCCATCCCGGCACGGGCGAATCAACCCGATGGCCAAGAATAAGGAGCTCTTGATTGTTTGTCTTGCCAAAGATGGCGCGCCAAGCCGGGTAGAGATTTTGGGAGGCGAGGTTGCAGCATCGTTGTTCCGCGTGGAGCATGGTTCGGCTGGATCGAGCTTTCCCGGTTTTAACTTGCCCACTCCCCTGCGGTGCCTGGACAAAGCTCCAACGGGAAAATTGATGTCGGCAGTCGAGCACCTGTTGGATTTGGCGAAGAGTAAGAGCACAGCCAATGTGGATTTGGCTGAAGGCATCTGCAACCTCTTCGAATTGTCTGGAGTCCGAGCCTTCACAGTCAATCAGGAGAAGCAGTTTAAAAGATCCTGTTTCGAGTTGGTCTCGGAGCTCCGGAAAACGCTTTCGGGTGCGCCTGTCGAGGTGAAAAATTTTCTGACTCTATTGTCACTCGTTGACACGGCGAAGACCACACTCACCCACTTTGCCAACCTACTTGCTGAATTGTTGGCCAAACGATCCGCCGAGAGCGGCCGGAACGCGCTTCTGTTTTTCCAGAATATTCTCTTTGGCGCTCTGGACTGGAAGAAGCGCGCCGCCGCGATTGGAAGCCCTGATTACTGGAGCGAGAAGGCGAAACAGGACAAGAATGCCAACCAGCCCGTTTACTTCGACTTGGCTGAACCAGATTTGAGTTTCAAGCGTGTTGCCCATAGCGGAACCAGTGTTCTCATCAATAGAGCCCTACTGGAAGCTGACAACTTCGTAACTGACATTGACCGAAGCGCGGTTGGAGTGGACGCATACACCGGAGAGACGGTCGAATTACAAGACAAGTTCCCAGCCCCCAAAATCGTCGAAGTAGGGAACATGAACCTTTTTCCGTGAACACCAACGAGGTGCGCGCTCTGCGGCGCTACGGCTTGGAAGGCGCGAAGGCATTCCCGGTTTCCGCCGCACTAACCCAAAAAATGAACGACGCACTGCTCCACTTAGCTAGTGAAGAAAACCGGGGTATCTCGTGCCGCCCTATTCCAAGCGCCCAGCCGGACAAGCGTGACTTGCTGGTTGCCTATCTGGAAGGCCAGCCTGCAGGCAGTGAACAACTGGCCGAAATGTTTGGCGGCGAGGCTAGTATATTTTCCGACACTGACTTCGCAGCCTACGCACAGCAGGTGGTAGGAATGTTGGAAGGCAAGGTTGCTGCCAATCCCGATCTCAATATCCGCTTGCTGTCGTTTTGCTCCATAGACAAAGGTCGCAAACAAATCAGCCTCAACCGACGCTTCCGCGTGGCGGATGTCATTCGCGCGGCCAAGGACTGGCAGACGGGTGCTCGTAACGTACCGGCAGTCTCTGTTGGATTTTACGATAAAGCTAGCAAGCAACTTGTGTTTCGCACGCTGACAACCCCATGTCCCATCGAACTTGCCTCGACAATCAATCGCGTTTGGAGCAGCGATGCTAAAGCTGGATTCAGTTCCAACTTTCAGCGGGCATTTTCGGCTTCCGACGCTTACGACATTTTCCTGGCCAACGCGCCTCTTGCCCGGCAGAAGGCTGAGGCCGCCTTGGGATTGCTCATTCAACGGATGAGCGTGGTATTGGCGGGCCTTGGTGTAATAAAAACAACACGCGAATGGACACGGTTGAGCGATGCGGTGCGCTGGCAATCGCTGAAGACTATTGCCCTTTTAGGAATACTTCTGCGTCAACTTGGACACCACAGAGAAGACTTTATGCAAAAAACCATCACACAATTCGGCAGGCTGCTTGCCCTCGCGGATAGCCTCCATCTGCAGTACTGCAAACACGTACGTAAAGGCGAAAGCCCTTCGCAACTGATCGGCAACGCGTTGTTTAGCACCGCATTGGAGCAGCCTGTTTTCGCGCTCGCGCGGTTAGCAGAGCGTTTAACTCCATACCAGGCATGGGCGCGGACCTTTCAAAGTGATGACCCGAACGCAGGTGTCGGCTTGATCAAGTACTTCCTTGGCGAAATCGCTGCCTGCACCTCTGCCATCCACCTGGAGCAGTTGCCCGACAGGATGTTGGACGCCGATAAAGCGAAACTCCTGCTCGGCTATCTTGCTGACCACTCCAAGAACGATACGCCGATACAATGATTTCTATGAAAGCAATTCGGTGATAAAGGACGACATATGACAACAGCAATTATGAGCGGGGATCAAAGTACCGACCTGGTTCCACGGATCACAGGACTCCTTATTTTGGAGGTTCGTAAATCCAACCCCAACGGGGATCCAGAACGCGAGGGCTCTCCCCGGCAACGCCCTGACGGTAAAGGCGAGATTTCGCCAGTTTCCGTAAAGCGCAAGCTCCGCGACCTCGTTTTGGAGAAGGAGGGCGTAGTTTGGCAAGAGGTGAAAAAGGGGCTTGCAATCGAAGCGGACGAAAAGTTCCAAATACTAGAGAGCAGGGGCCGGAAGCGGGACGAAATCAAGAAGCAGGTGGAACCAAAGGATGGACGACTCGGCCAAGCGTTCATTGATGCCTACTGGGATGGCAGGCTATTTGGCAATACCTTTCTTGAAGAGGGCGGCAGCGACACCATTCGGTCAGGTGTGGCGCACTTTGGCGTAGGCGTCTCGATTGCCCCCGTCGATATTGAATTCTCAACATGGACGAGCAAGTCCGGCGTCGAAGCGGGCAAGGACCGCGGAATGGCTCCAATGGCCTTCCGAGTTGTAAAGCATGGCCTCTACGCGGTTCCATTCTTCGTGGGTCCAAACTTTGCCCATAAAACTGGCTGCACAAAGCTTGACGTGGATTTGATGCTCCATTTACTCAAGCACGCATATGCGGACACCCGCTCTGTTGTTCGTTCAATGGTTGAGGTGGTGCATGCCCACACGTTCACGCACAATAGCCGCGCCGGTTCGGTGTCGGATTTTGCGTTTCTTGACGCTTTGATGCCGAAGAAGAATGGTGATCCAGACAAGTGGTCTGTTTCGCTGGCCGACTACGGCGAGTTGCCGACCTGGCAGAAGATCAAAGACATGCCCATTCGGCGCGGTAACGAAGTCACTTTTACACAGTGTGGCGAATACAAAGACTATGCGCTGTGAGCACGCGCCCACGATTTTAGAGCCGCTGGCGCACAGCGCCCGTGATGGCGCTCCGCAACAAACGTATCGCGAGCACGTCGGCAACGTTTGCCGTTACTCTGCGCTGTTTGCAAGCGATGCGGTGGTGTTCTCGCCCAAATGGCGCAAGCCCTTTCTGGCAGCGGTCGAGCGTGCCGCAGCTTATCACGACCTTGGCAAGTTAGATAAGTTGTTTCAGGACATTCTGCGGGACAATCGGAAAAACAAGCTTGGCTACAATCATGTCGAGGCCGGCACCGCCCATTTGCTACAGTTAAAGCAGTTTGAGGCCGCATTCACCGCTTATGCGCACCACATCGGGCTCCCATCGTTTCCGGGGGAAAAGGCCAAGATCGCCAACAACTTGAATCTGGCGTTCCGAGACACGCGCGATCTCGTCGGCTTGGGCGAGACTTCGTGGCAATGGACTGAAGGCCATCTTGATGCCTATCTGAGCCAGCACCATAGCTTGTTTGCCTCGATCAGCACTGTTTCTAATATGCCTTTCCCCGGTCTTGTCCGCCGCCTGGCTCTTTCCTGTCTCGTCGATGCTGATCATAGCGATACCGCCCGGCACTATCTCAGGGAACGAGAGCTGCGCGGATTGCCACTCCGGGCTGGCGAACGGTTGGCCAGGCTCGACCAATATGTCGCTGGCCTGGCCCCAGACACGCTACCGGCTACAGAACAGGAGCGACTGCGGCTCAGGGTTCGCCAGCAGCTTTACCGCGCCTGCCGTGATCGCTCACTTGCTGAGCACGAGCGCATCGTCGCCTGCGACAGTCCGGTGGGTACAGGAAAAACCACTGCTGTCATGGCGCACCTGCTCAATGTTGCGCGCGAGCGGAATCTCCGCCGAATCTTTGTGGTGTTGCCTTACACCAACATCATTGACCAATCGGTGGATGTTTACCGTCGCGCCCTGGCGCTTGACGGCGAGTCTTCCGATGAAGTTGTAGCGGCGCATCATCACCGGGTCGAATTCGAAGGCAAGAACTGGCGTGACCTACGTCAACTCACACAGCGATGGGATGCGCCAGTGGTTGTGACAACGGCAGTCCAGTTCTTCGAGACGCTGGCGGCCAAAGAAACTACTGCGCTGCGCAAGCTCCATCAATTGCCAGGGTCGGCGATCTTTGTGGACGAGGCCCACGCCGCTATGCCTGCACCCCTTTGGCCGCAAATGTGGAAGTGGTTGCGCGAGCTGATGAAATCCGCGCCAGTTGCGGCCTTCATAATGTCCCAGTCCGAGTTCCTGCTTCAG
>PMWW01000002.1:277-2880 GCA_003165795.1 Acidobacteriaceae bacterium | reverse complement strand
TTGATCGAAATCACCAAAGACACCGGCGGGCACCTGACGGGCATCGAACTGGATGCCGACCGTGCCGACGCCGCTATTCGCAATGGCGTTGCCACTATCCACGGCAGCGCGTTTGAGTGCCGGGTGTTGGCGGAAACGTGCTCGCTCCTGTATCTGAATCCGCCGTATGACAGCGAGTTTGGGCCACACAGTAATAAACGGATGGAGTTGGTGTTCCTGGAACATTGCTATCGCTGGGTAAACAGCGAGGGCGTGCTGGTGTTCGTGGTTCCGGCTCCGGCAGTTGGCACGTGCGCGCGTCTATTGGCCAGCCAGTTTGATCGGCTTTCTGTCTTTCGACTCGAACATCCAGAGTCCGTCCGCTTCAATCAGGTCGTGGTGTTTGGCAGACGAAAGAAATCGCATCTGCGCGGCGAGCCCAAAGGAGCAGAGGAGTTGCTGCGGATTGCGTATAAGCCGCAGTTGCTGCCGGTACTTAACCAAGAAGTGAGTGAGCGTTACGCGATTCCACCATCATCGCCAGCGACCATCACGTTCACCGGCTTACCGCTGGATGCGATTGAGGATGCCCTGCAGCGATCCGTCGCGATGCAGAATGCGCGCGGCATTCTTGTACGCAAACAGCAGAAGATGAGTGGCCGGCCGGTAACGCCGTTACACAAAGGCCACGTTGGCCTATTGGCCTGTAGTGGCATGCTCAACGGCTTCTTCGGGGAAGGCGAGACACGCCACATTGCACACTGGCGATCGGTCAAGTATGTCGATGAGTTCAACGAGGAAGGTGAAACCGAGGCGGAGACCATCATTCGCAAGCGCGAACGGTTCAGCCATGAACTGACCCTTGCCTACGAGAGTGGCCAGATCATCGAGTTGAAGGAGACCAAGGAGGAGGTTCAGAGCAAATAGACCAGGAGCACGACGCGACTCAGTGCTTGCTAGAGGAATGCCGGAGGTGAAAGACTTGCGTACACAACGGTACGCCTTTTGGAGCGCAGAATCGTGACCCTGAAAGTCGGCATTCGAGAATTTCGCGACAAGCTTGCCAGCTATCTCTTAGAGTCTGAGGAACCGGTTGCCATTACGCGTCACGGTGACATCGTGGGGTACTACGTTCCCGCTCGGCGGAAGCGCTCAGAAACGGAACGAGCGACGCTCAAGGTGGCTGCGACGCACTTGCAGCAAGCACTGGCTGCAGAAGGGATATCTGCGGAAGAGATCCTGAAAGACTTCAAACGCTGGCACCGAGGTCAGCGCAAGTGATAGCAGCCTAGAAGCCCTATGTTCTTAAATACTTACGATATCCAATTGCATCTTCGCGAAATGCGAAGTATTATGAATCTTCGCAATATGCGAAGCAGGGCAAGTCAATGCATGTGATCAGCAAGAAGGCGTGGAAAGATGCCGTCGCAGCCGATCCCGCGCTGGAGGGCCCGATCTCGGAGTGGTACAAGGTGGCTAGCAGCGCATCATGGCAGAATTTGATGGATGTTCGAAAGACGTATAGCCACGCCGACTTCGTAGATCCGTACACGGTCTTCAACATCAAGGGCAACAACTATCGCCTGGTGGTGAAGATCGAGTACCGTTGGCAGCTGATCTTCGTTAAACATCTGCTTACCCATGCGGAATATGAACGGGGAGGATGGAAGAAATGAGTGCGTTGGCAACTGATTATGGATCTCTGCTTTCGGAGACGAAGCCCGAAGTTATTCACGACGAGGGACAGAACGACACGTTCGTGGCGCGACTCGAGGAATTGACTTCCAAGCAAGTCGTCACTCCGGCGGAGGAGAAGCTGATCGAACTCTTGACCGTTTTGATCGAGAACTTTGAGGCACAGCACTATCCTGTTCAGGGTTCCGGTCCACTTGATGTCATACGGCACCTGATGGAGGAAAACCACCTGCGTCAGAAAGACCTGGTGGACGTCTTTGGAACGGAGAGCATCGTGTCCGATGTACTCAATGGAAAACGCGACCTGGCAAAGGACCACATTCGCAAACTCAGCGAACGATTCGGAGTATCCCCAGCACTCTTTTTCTAAGGTTGCTCAACTTCAGCCGCCGCCCTGTTCCCCCAACTCGGTTGCGAAGGCTGCCATCGCCTGACGATCACCCAATAAGCACTTTGCAATAGAACATCTGGACGCCTCCCCGCCCAAAATTCCTCGATGTACAAACCTTCAGTCCGTTGAAAACCAAGGCCGAAACGCAGCGCTGGCCAAGCCGGTCCAGTCGCTGAACTAAATCAGGGAAAGAGGTGCACACGGCGATGAAGAACGCTCATGAACGCTTCGGCAAACTCGTTTATCGGCGGCGCACAGAAAAGACGGCAACCAATCTTCGCGTTTTCCTGGATGCCTTTGTTGGTGAGGACCGAGGCAAAGCCCACTTGGTCTCAGTGGTTGGCGGCGACGTGGAGATCGGCGCCCTGGCAGCTGCTTTTGCCAACGGCGACTCATTTACCGTGGTCGATCCTGAGGGTGAAGAGAGCATCGTCTCTTTGGGAGAGAAGCCGCTGTGCTTCCGAGGCTCCATCGTGGTTCCCGGCCGGAAGCGGCCACTGAGGCATCTTGTAGGTTGCTCGCAGGAATTGGCGGATGC
>PMWW01000002.1:0-229 GCA_003165795.1 Acidobacteriaceae bacterium | reverse complement strand
CGCTTTCCCAGCTCACAATGGCCCCGTTGACTGGCCAGCCACCCAGTTGATCAAGCAAAACTCGTGACCAGAGCGCAAAGGACAGGCGCAGATATTAACCAAAGGATGTCATATCGCCGATGTCTTGAAGAGATATAATTTTGAGGTGGAGGCGCCGCCCTCTCGGAAGTGTGAAATGAGCGCCAGCGACATGCCAGCACGTGCCCAAGGCCGTCCCGCCAAACGGGTT
>PMWW01000080.1 GCA_003165795.1 Acidobacteriaceae bacterium | reverse complement strand
CTATGAAGTTAGCCCGGCGCGGGACCGGGGTCCCCAACTCGCACCGCTTTTGTGCGAGTTGTGGTGGTTGAGCGCCGGGTAAAGTGGGAAACAATCCTGAGCCGCGCAGCGGCGGCACGGTTGCGACACAGTCTCTGAAGGACGTCCGTAAGCACCCTAAAATCAATGCGGCTTTAGCCGCAGAGGGAATTGCTGTGACGTAATCAGAGTCTCCTTAGCGCTTGTTCGCATTGCGCTGCACCCACTCGCTCCACAAGCGCTCGCTGATTTCACTTGCCGCAGCCCGTAGAACCATGGCCGTCTCTTCCGCTTCGCTGCACGTCAACTCCCCGCCGTTCAAATCGAGGAACACAGCCATCGCCGCCAGCGCGATCCGCTTGTTGCCGTCCACGAAAGGATGTTTTCGCAGAAGGCCCCACGCGTAGGCCGCGGCTAGCTCGGGCACTGCGACGCCGCGTTTGTAGGCAGCCAGGTGCTTCGGACGAGCAATTGCGGACTCCAGAGAGGCCGCCGCACGCTCACCGGACACGCCTCCATACCTGGCGATGAGTTCGTTATGGATGGCAACGACGGCGGCTGCGGTCAGCCAGCGCAAACGCTTCACTTGGCCAGTTCTCGATAGCTGTTGCGGTGCTTAGGCTCGGTCTTGCGAAAGGCTTCGACCTGCTCGGAGAAATCGGCGTCAAACGGGGACAACTGGATGCCGGAACTCGTCTCCGAGATATTCAGCACACTGCCCTCAATCACGCGCAGGCGTTCGATCACCTGCTTGGGCAACAACACTCCGTATCCGTTGCCAATCTTCCGCAGCTTGGTCTTCATAATTGGCGATTATAACCGACGTTATAATTCTCTACGCTGATGTGCTACCACCGCAACCTCCGCGTCCCTTGCCTCGCGTGCCGCATCTACATAAGCAGACATCATGAGCACGCTGCCTCAGGAACGCACCACCCTCGAACGCCAGTTGCTGGATGCGCGGCTGACTAAGTCCATCCTGCTGTCGCCGCAGACCAAGCATCTCGAACTCAAGGTCGATGGAGCGGACGAGTTTCGTTTCGTCCCCGGCCAGTTTGTCTCCATCAAGCACCCGCGTCCGGATGGCAAGGAGCACACCCGCGCTTATTCCATCGCCTCCGCGCCGCGTACGGATGCCACCTTCGATCTTTGCCTGAATCGCGTGGACGACGGCTTCCTTTCCAACTGGCTGTGCGATCTTGAAGTCGGCACGGCCTTGAGGTTTCACGGACCGCACGGGCTCTTTGTCCTACGCGAGCCGAGAAAAGACGCGGTGTTCATCGCCACCGGCACCGGCATCGCTCCCATTCGCGGCATGATCGAGTGGCTTTTTGAGGAGCCCGAACGCAATCGCGGCCACCAGTATTGGCTGGTCTTCGGCACGCGCTACGAACACAGCATCTATTACCGCGACGAGTTCGAGCGCATCGCGAACGAAAACTCGAACTTCCACTACGTGCCGACGCTCAGCCGTTGCGGCGACCGCTGGCAGGGCTGCCAGGGCTACGTCCAGGACCACGTGCGCGAAATCGTCGCCGGACGCAGCGACCTGCAAGCCTATATCTGCGGACTGCATCAGATGGTGGACGCCAACCGCAAACTGCTGAAGGAAGAAATGGGCTGGGACCGTAAACAGATTGTCTTCGAGCGGTACGATTAATCACTGATGGGACGGGAACTTCCTCTGACCACCTGAGGCTTGTTCTGACCAATCTTCTGCGGCATGATGATGGACATGCGTCGTGGTGTACGTGTACTTGTCGTGTGCTTCTTACTGCTCTCAGCCGCTGGCTTCGCCCAGGACTGGAAGCATGTTCACAAGGCCGACGATGCCAAGTGGGCCAAGGCGACGGGACTCGACCCCTGGAGCATCCATAAGTTGTGGCGCATGGCCTCTAGCTATCCCGATGAAAAGGATGACGAATCCCGCATTGCCGATCTTGACCTCGAGGGTCTGGCCGAGCGTCATCACGTGCTGCTGGTCACCTATGCGGGCGAGAAAAATTGCCTGACGGTTACCGTCTTCAATCAGCTTTCCGAGATAAAATTTGAGAAGCTGTGGTCGGTGGCGCAGCCGCCCGATGGAACCGGTTTCTGCGACACCGCCTTCGGCAATGCTGCGGCCGATGCTGCCAACGGCGCAATTGGCGTACGCGTGCCTCATGCGCTAACCGATGGCACCGTCAAATACACGGTCTACACGTTTGAGTGGAACGGAGTCACCTACCGCTTCGCCGGCCAGCGCGAGATGCAGGACAAATAAAGATCGCAATCGCTACGCCCTCGCCGCTTTTCTGCGCTCGCGTTCATTCCTGGAAGCCTCGCGACGCCGCAGCGCGCCCTCGTAACGCCGCTGCTCGTCGTCCGTCTGGGGGACCGCGGGCGCAACCTCCAGCTTCCGGCCATGACGGTCCACGGCGACAAACGTTAGGTAAGCTGTCGCGACTTTCTGCCGCGAGCCAGAGATGTAGTTTTCCACCAGCACCTTCACGCCCACTTCCATCGACGTATGAAACGCCCGGTTCACCGACGACTGCAGGATCACCATGTCACCTACGTGCACCGGTACTAGAAAATCAATGTGATCCATGGATGCGGTCACCGCATAGGAATGCGAATGGCGATGCGCCGCCAGAGCGCCGGCCAGATCGATCCAGTGCATCAACCGGCCGCCCAGCAGCGCCCCCAACGGGTTGGTGTCATTCGGCAAGACGAGTTCGATCATCTCTGATTTCGACTCGCTCATCGGCCTCGGTCGCAAATTTTCGCCGTTCTGTTCCATAAGGTCCTAATCAACTTGTCAGGTCAGGGAGTTCTGACTTGCGCGATGAAGGTGAATTGCTGAAAGTGCTTTATGTTCCAAGTAAAAAGTGTCTCCGCTTTGGCCTTCAGGGCGCAATTAGCCAAGAGCGCATCGTAGATGGTGCCGCCCCGCACCCCGAGTACCGAGGCGCGTTCCATGGCGGAATAGTATTCCTCCTCATCGAGGACAACCGGCGTAACGTACTGCCGAACCTCGGCGAGGAAAAGCATCGCGTGTTCACCAGTCATGCGCTCTTTGCCGGGTAGCCGGGTTAGTGTCGCATAGAACTCCGCCAAACTATGCGCTGCACAACACGTTTGCGCCTTCCCAAAACGCAGGAGAAGATCGAGGCTGGCAGCGTGGTGGGGGTGATCCGCTAAGAAAGCCGGCACTAGAACAGAGGTATCCAGCAAAGCTTTCACGACTTCTGTCCCAGGGCGGCACGATCACGTTCTTCTCGAATCTGCCGAATTGTGTCCTCGACGACCGAAGCGGACATTTTCTCCCCGGTGCGATAAACCCACACGCCACGCTCCTTCTGTAGCACTGGCGTGGCTCGAACCGGATGCAGGGTTATACCATCTTCCGAGGTTTCCAGCTCCAAGGTGTCGCCAGGCAAGAGATTGAGCTCGTCGCGAACAGGCTTGGGAAGAACAATTCGTCCGGCTTTATCGAGAGTAAGCTTCGCGTTCATATTGCCATTTTAGATTGCCATTTGGCATCCGTAAATGGCATTTTACCTAACTTATTAATTTTCAGTCACTTAGGCCGATTCCCGCATCATCGTCTCGCCATCTGCGCCTGCACGTAGCACTCGGCCATGCGCTGCACCCGCGCATCTTTATGCCTCAAAAGCCACGTCGCACTTCCCTTCTCATACAACAGTTCACCGTGCCCGGCGGGAAGATAGGCGCGCTCGCAAACAAATCGCACTCGCAGAATGCCATCGCGTTCTTCTCCCAGGGCAAAGCGCACCGCATCGGCGTGCCGCTCGGCGGGAAGACGGCTGCATGCCTTGGCGTACCCCAGGTTGCAACTCGACTTCAGTTCTTCTTCCCCAGGACGCACTCCTTCGTGTCCGGGCGCAGTGCAAGTGCCTGCCCATCCCGAACCCAGGGGAAGGCGCCGAGGAAACGGCCAGTCCGCGTCGAAGCGTTGTTCCGGCATGAAGAAGGGACAGGCCACGAAATCCTCGCGACACACACTTAAGTCAACGCCAATTGTAATGGTCACTTCGTATTGCTGCCACCGTGGAGACTGCGGTCCGCAAGAACGGGGTGGAGTTTGAGCCTGTGCCGCTTGCTCCTGTACGATGCCTTCGACGCTCACAGGAGAGCAACCCATGCCCGACGACACCCGCGTAGCCGCCTTGAAAGAGATCCTCGACGCCACACCTGACGACGCCTTTGCCCGCTACGCGCTCGGCCTGGAATATTCCGGCTCGGGAGAAACCGATGCCGCCCTGGCCGAGTTTCAGCGCCTACTTTTGGTCCATCCCGACTACACCAACGGATACTTCATGGCTGCCCAAACTCTGGCCCGCGCCGAACGTACGGACGAGGCGCGCGCCATGTTAGGTCAGGGCATCGATTGCGCCCGCCGCACCCGCAATCAGCACGCCCTGTCTGAAATGGAAGCCATGCTCGATGAACTGGCCAACGGCTGATGGCCGGCGACAACGTTTCCGTTCAAATGAGGTCCGATAGGCGATAATGGGCGGCAGCATGGCCCCGCTTCCATCCCGCACAAGCTTTGCCGGCGGAGACTCTGTGACCAATCGGTTCCACCCACTCCGCTACCTCTCTGCGCTGGTTTTGACAATGCTGGCGCTCAACTGTTTCTGCGCCTCGCAAACCGGGGCTGCAAAGCTTGCCCAATCCCTGACCGGCAGCGCCGCAAAGAAAGACTCCACTCCGCCTGCTACACCGGGCCCGCCGGCTACCGCCGCGGCCACACCGCCGCCGTCGGTCGCCATCGCGCTGCCCGACGTCGCCGCCCGCTCCGAAGACCTGAAACGCTTGCTCCGCGATGTTGCTGACCAGCTGCCTGCGCCCGCACAACTGGACACCAGTAAGGCAGTTCTGGACGAGCGCGAAGCCGAGCTGCGATCCAAGCTGCAGGAAGCGGATGCGCTGTTAGCTGGCGCTCCCAGTTCTTTGGAAGTCCGCGAAGAGGAGAATTACTGGAAGGCGATCGAAAAGGACACGGCTGCGTCGCGGCAGCAACTGCTGGACTGGGCCAACGCCGCGCAATCGGCGATCCAAAAATTGCAGGCGCAACAGCCAGCGTGGAAGGCCACCCTGCAGGAGAACCAGTCGACTCCCGGCCTGGGTCCCACCCTCGATCTCATCCACCAATCCGTCACCGCCATACAGGAGCTGCAAACGCAAGCCCAGGCGCAGCTGCGCTTGATCGTAAACCTGCAGGTTCGTGCGGCCACCCAGGACCAACTCACGCTCGACGTTCTTGATCGGCTGAGCAAAGCGCGCGGCCACCTCGAAGGCCGCACGTTCGAACGCGATAGCTTGCCGCTTTGGCAGCTGAGTCAGCGCCGCCAGATCGGCGAAAATAATGAGTTCTTTCTCACCGCCTCGGCGCGGCTGCGCAGCATTCAAGCTTTTACTCGCGACAGCCGCGGCGCGCTCGCTGCCCTGGCCATTTTCCTGCTCCTCACGCTGTTCAGTGCCTACCGCCTCCATCTGGCTACCCGCCACACGCAACCAGCCGACGACTGCCAGGCTAGGGTCTTGCAGATCACGCGGCACTGGATCGCGCTTGGTATCCTTCCGCCTTTGCTATGTGGCTATCTGTTGGCCCCTTTGGCGCCCCTCGCTTTGATCAGCCTTGGCATCCTCATATCGTGGGTGCCAATTCTGATTCTGCTTCCTCCGTCGATGGAGCCACGGTACCGAAAGCTGCTCTACTGCCTTTTTGGCGTCTACGCTCTCAATGCCTTCGTCGGTTGGATGTCCCTCTCGGCCGCCCACAAGCGTGAGGTGCAGTTCCTTGCCAATCTTGGAATATTCCTGGCATTCATCCTTCTGGTTCGGCCTTCGCGCCTGAAGCGTCTCGAAGGCGCTACGCGTCCACAACGTATCTTTCTCTTCGGCATGCGCCTAGCGGTCGCCATCCTGGGCGGTTCCCTGGTGGCAAACCTTTTCGGCTACGTCAAGCTGGCGCAGTCGTTGGGTTACCTGTCGCTGTACAGCACGTTTATCGCCATCAGCGTGCTCACCGGAGTGCGGGTGTTCACCCTGTTGTTGTTGGCCGGAATTGATGTTCCTGCCGCCCAACAAGTAGCCGCCGTCCGGTTGCATCATGATGGCATCGCCCGCTGGGTCCCGCGGATTCTGCGCTGGTCGGGCACTTTCATCTGGCTGATTGCCACCTTGGACTTGATGGGCGTCCGCGACCAGGTCACCGAGTGGATCTCCGATGTCCTCAACTTCCACATTGCCGGCCGTTCCACCAATGTCACGCTGGGCGGCGTGGTGGGCTGCTTCTTGATCCTGCTGGTCGGATATGCCATCTCCAGCGCGCTCCGTTTTCTGCTGCGCGAGGAACTCCTCAGCCATTTTCACTTGTCACGCGGTCTGCCTGAACTGATTGCCTCTACGTTGCACTACCTGTTGCTGCTCCTGGTGTTCTTTTTTGCGGTAAACCTGGGAGGCGTGGAACTGAACAAGTTCACCGTGCTCACCGGCGCACTGGGTGTGGGCGTCGGCTTTGGCCTGCAGAACATCGTCAACAACTTCGTCTCCGGACTCATCCTGCAGTTCGAGCGTCCCATTCACATCGGTGACGTTCTCGATATCGACGGCACCACTGGCAAGGTCTCGCGCATCGGTATCCGTTCCAGTACGGTGAAGACTTTCCAGGGCGCCGAAGTCATCATCCCCAACGCGAACTTCATCTCTAACAAAGTCATCAACTGGACGCTTTCGGAATCGTTGCGCCGCGTGGAGCTTCCCGTCGGCGTGGCTTATGGCAGCGACGTCAAGATGGTAGCGAAGCTGCTTGAGCAGCCAGCGACTGCCCACGAGAGCGTACTTACCTCGCCCGCTCCCGCCGTGTACTTCAAGGAGTTCGGTGACAGCTCGCTGAATTTCGAGCTTCAATTCTGGGTGATGCAGGAGAGCAACGTCGTCAAGGTGAAGAGCGAGGTAGCGCTGGACGTGATGCGCCTGCTGAATGAGGCCGGAGTCGAGATCCCGTTCCCGCAGCGCGATCTTCGCCTGCGCTCGGTGGACGCCACCGCGGCGGCGACACTACTCTCGCCCAATGGCTCCGCAGAAACCTTGCCCCGCGCCGACAGTGACGATCTCAGCCCGCGCGCGATCAAGATCGAGTCATCCGCCAGATCCTGAGAGAAGGGTTTTGCGGCTCACGGGAGCGCAGGCCTGCACATTCTCACGCTCTGTGATCCTGGGCGAAGCATTCGTGCGGGCTTGGCGAATGCGGAGTCGGAGGACCCCACTGCGGAAAGTCGGGTTTCAAAGTGTCTTGAAGGGGCGCACCTTAACAGGCTGCGGAAAAGTCGGGTTTCAAAGTGTTTTGAAGGGGCGCACCTTTAGGTGCGCCGTATAGGCTCTTTATTTTTGTAATGCCTCGTGGGCTTCAGCCCATGAGGCATCTGTTTTCTGACTTTTCCCACAGCCTTTTAAGCGGTGCTCCAACCGCGGACCTGCCCCATCCACATCCT
The DNA here is from genome assembly GCA_003165795.1 of Acidobacteriaceae bacterium. Taxonomy (GTDB): domain Bacteria; phylum Acidobacteriota; class Terriglobia; order Terriglobales; family Acidobacteriaceae; genus Bog-257. The sequence continues at coordinate 8,902 of PMWW01000080.1, read as the reverse complement.
CCACTCGCCACACTTTTCCGCATCATTTCGCTCCGCTCTCACCTCTAATTCACAAACACTCGTGTTCTGCACTCGCAATACCAAGCCGCTGGTGATTTCCGTCACCCACGCGTGTGATCGCGGCAGGCGTAGAATACCAACACCGTGACCCTGGAGGTATCCAGCCCTTGAACAATCTTCCGCAAACTCTGGCCGAGCTCCGTCGCAGCCATCAGTTCTCCGAAGAGCGGGTGAGCAGCCGCAGCGTGAAGGACGAAATGCGCGAAAACCTTATCGCGCGGGTGCGGGGCAGCGGCCCGGTTTTCGCCGGTATTGTCGGCTACGATGACACCGTCGTACCCCAGATCGTCAACGCCATTTTGTCCCGCCATAACTTCATTCTTCTGGGACTGCGCGGACAGGCCAAGAGTCGTATCCTGCGCGCGCTTACTACCCTGCTCGATCCGCAACTGCCTTACTTGCACGGCTGCGAGATCCACGACAATCCTTACCACCCCATTTGCCGCCGCTGCCGTGAGTTGCTGGCCGGCAATCCCGACGACGCTGCAATTTCCTACCTTACGCCCGAGGAGCGCTACGTCGAAAAACTGGCGACGCCCGACGTGACCATCGCCGACTTGATTGGCGACATCGATCCCATCAAGGCCGCCAAGGGCGGTCACGAGCTAGGCAGCGAATACACGGTCCACTACGGACTGCTGCCGCGCGCCAATCGCGGCATCTTTGCCATCAACGAACTGCCTGACCTTGCCGGCAAAATCCAGGTTGGCCTGTTCAACATCATGCAGGAAGGCGACGTCCAGATTAAGGGCTACCCGGTGCGCTTGCCGCTGGATGTCGCGCTGGTCTTCAGCGCCAATCCCGAGGACTACACTGCGCGCGGCAAGATCATCACTCCGTTGAAAGACCGCATCGGTTCCGAGATTCGCACTCACTATCCCGCGACCGTTGAAGAGGGCATCGCCATCACCGCGCAGGAAGCCTGGACCGAGCGCATCGGTCTTCAATTGCAGGTTCCCGACTTCGTTGGCCAGATCATCGAGCAAATCGCCTTCGTCGCCCGCGAAGACAAGCGCATCGACAAGCGCTCCGGCGTCAGCCAACGACTGCCAATCAGCGCCACAGAGAATGTGATCTCCAATGCCGAACGTCGCGCAATTCGATCCGGCGAGAAGCTGGTGGTGCCGCGGGTCAGCGACATCTACGCGGCCATGCCCGCCATGACCGGCAAGCTTGAGCTGGAATATGAAGGCGAGCTAAAGGGCGCCGACAATGTGGTACGCGAGATCATTCGCGCCGCCGTCGCGCGCGCCTACGACAAGTATTTTCACGGCAACAGCAACATGAACCAGCTGGTGCAGTGGTTCGACCTGGGTGGCGAGGTCCAGTTGCGCGACTCGGCCAGCGCCCAGGAGACGCTGCACAAGCTGCGCGGTATCCAGGGCCTGCTTGAAAAGCTAAGCGGGCTTGGGCTGACTGGCAAAGAGCCGTCGGAGGTGCTGGTGTCGGGAGCGGAGTTCATCCTGGAAGGGCTTTACGCGCACAAACGCATTGGCCGCAGCGAGGAGCGCACCTTTACCGCCGGCGAAAAGCAGCCGCGCCGCGAGAAACCGAATGTCCGCGAAGAGGACGAGGAGCGCGACTTACGCAGACAAAGACGGCCGTTTAATTAGAAGTTGGGGGTAAGGGATTGGAAATTGCCGGTGAGGACTAATTTCCCACATGATTTGTCATCCCGACCGGAGCGGAGGGATCTGCGGTTTCATTGTGCGGCGACATCGCCTCCTCCGCCTCGATCGCTTGCGCAATAAATATCCGCCCTAGCCGAATGCTGACGGCTGAGTGCTGAACGCTAATCCATGGCTAAATTCATTCGCTATCAAAAATACGTTCCCGAGCCCGCCTCCGAGATGAGCATGGAGGACCTGCTCAACGCGCTCTCCGACTATCTGCTGCAGAGCGGCTTCCAACAGCAGTACTCAGACTTCTACGACCTCAAGGACGCGGAGCAAACTCTGGAAGACCTGCGCCAGGCGATCGCCGACGCCCTGCTGAACAGCGACATGCTCGACCAGCAGATGCGCGAGCAAATCGAGAACATGAGCGGCGAGCAGTTGGAGCAACTCGTCGAGCAGCTCATCCAGCGCATGGAGCAGGAAAACTACATCAACGTCGATCAGCCGCACGATCCCGCGCGCGCTTCCACAGCCGGCGGTCAAGTCAGCGACGCGCAATCGCAGGCCCGCTTTGAGATCACTGATAAGAGCTTGGACTTCCTCGGCTTTAAGGCGCTGCGCGATCTCCTGGGTTCGCTGGGCAAGTCAAGTTTTGGCCGCCACGACACGCGCGATACCGCGACCGGCATCGAAGCTAGCGGTGCGACCAAGACCTACGAGTTCGGTGACACGATGAACCTCGACATCACGGCTACGTTGTCCAATGCCATCCAGCGCGAAGGGCTGCACCTGCCGCTGAATATCGAGTACAACGACCTCCAGGTCCACCAGTGCGAATACCAGTCATCCTGCGCCACCGTACTGATGCTCGACTGCTCGCACTCCATGATTCTCTACGGCGAAGACCGCTTTACTCCGGCGAAGAAAGTCGCCATGGCGCTCTCGCATCTCATTCGCACGCAGTATCCGGGCGATTCGCTTTCGCTAGTGCTCTTCCATGATTCCGCGGAGGAGTTGCCGCTGTCGCAACTGGCGCGCGTCAAGGTCGGACCGTACTACACCAACACGCGCGAAGGTCTGCGCTTGGCGCAGCGCATCCTGCAACGTCAGCGCAAAGACATGAAGCAGATCGTGATGATCACCGACGGCAAGCCGTCGGCGCTTACTCTTGAAGACGGCCGCATCTACAAGAACGCCTTCGGCCTCGATCCGCTGGTGGTGAGCGAAACCCTCAAGGAAGTTTCCAAGTGCAAGCGTGCGGGCGTGCTGATCAACACCTTCATGCTCGCCTCCGACTACGGCTTGGTGCAGTTCGTGCAGAAAGTCACCGAGATGTGCCGCGGCAAAGCCTACTTCACCACTCCATACACCCTCGGGCAATATTTGCTGATGGACTACATGTCGCGCAAGACCAAGACGGTGCATTGAAAAGCAGTGGTCAGTGGTGGGTGGATAGTGGATAGTTGGCCGTAACGACTCCTGAAAATCTGTTGGTCGCTATCGGCGTAGGCGAGAACCGCTCTCGTGTTCTCTATCCACTGACCACTATCCACTATCCACTGTTTTCTACCCCGGCGGCCACGTCAAATCCCGCCCGCCCAGCAGATGCAGATGCAGATGAAACACCGACTGTCCGGCGCCCGGACCCACGTTGTAAACCGTGCGATATCCGTTCTCGATGCCGCGCTCGCGGCCAATCTTCGCCGCTACCAGCTGGCAGTAGCCGAGGATCTCCGCATCCTCGGGCTGGGCGTCTTTCAAATCCACAACGTGCCGCTTTGGAATGATCAGCACGTGTGTCGGCGCCTTCGGATCGATATCTTCGAAGGCGTAGACCTTATCGTCTTCGTAAACCTTCTTCGAGGGAATCTTCCCCGCAATGATTTTGCAAAACAGGCAATCGTCCATGACCTGATGTTAGCCGATTAGGAAGAAGTTGGCCGTTGATATTAGAGCGGGCCATGGTAAGATTGTCTTACCATGCAGACCAAGATTTCTACCAAGGGTCAGGTTGTGCTGCCCGGCCCGATTCGTCGCCGGTTGGGGCTGCAGGCAGGTGATCCTCTCGATGCCAAAGTGGAGGGCGAACGCATAATTCTGACACCTCATAAGAGGCGCTTGAAGAAGGCGCGAATTGTCATCGATCCAGTTTCCGGGATTCCCGCCGTGACCTTGGGGCCGGGAGCGCCAGTCCTGACGAGCAAGGAAGTAGAAGACATCCTCTCCGATTTCCCATGAGATATCTGCTCGATGTGAGCGCGCTTGTGGCGCTGGGCGTTGTTGAGCACGAATTTCATGATCGCGCTACCGCCTGGGTTGATCGGACAAGATCGAACGGCGGCGGTATCGAGTTGCTGACGTGCTCCATCACAGAGATTGGATTCGTACGAGTCCTGTCACAAACAGCTCTGTACGGGTTTACGGTACCCACCGCACGTGCGCTTCTGCTGCGCATGAAGGCACAGATGGCCGCGCCGTTCGGGTTCATTTCCGACAGCCATGATATCTCCCGCCTTCCCGGCTGGGTCAAAACTCCGAAGCTAATCACCGACGGCCATCTGCTACAACTCGCCGAGGCGAACGATGCTGTGCTGGCGACGTTAGACAGGAAGATTCCGGGAGCCTTTTTGATCCCCCAGGGCTAACCAGAGCCGCTTATTTGGAACAGGAAACCCTGCGTTGCCCGCTACTCTACAGGTTCTCCGATGCCAGCGCCTGTTACGACGAAATGTTCTTGTTCCGTGCCAGGCTTGAACAGCCGCCAATGCTCATATTTCGTCGAATCGCACGGCAGAATCTCTAGGCAGAAGCCACCCTGCAGCGTGAGGCGCAAGGCTCCAGCGGGTTCAGCGTAAATCCCCTCCACAACATATTCGCGCGTGCCATTTTCGAAGAATGTTTTCGCGCGTTCCTCTAGAAGATTGCCGCCGTGGTCCCAATCGAAATCCGGATCTTCCTCATAGCCGCTTTGAGGTCTATACACATCGAGCGCAGCCATAACGATTTCATCATCCTTAACGATCCGCCACGGACTCTGGACGTGAAGAGCGTACTCGCCCACTTCCGCTATATTCCCCTGAACCTTCTTTACGGTTTTACGCTGGCCAAACTGGAAACATGCCATGTCAGCTGCTCGAGTACACCTCCAAAGCGTTCTGTCCAATAAGACATCAGCTGCTTTCTGGATTGCCTTTTGCATATTCTGTGTTGCCTACCCCTGCTGCTCTTTTCTCCGCGCCAGCAAATACGCCCGGATCAGCTCGTTCAAATCGCCATCCAGCACGCGATCCACGTCGCCAATCTCGGCCCGCGTCCGCAGGTCCTTCACCATGCGATACGGTTGCAGCACATACGACCGGATCTGCGAGCCGAAGTCGATGTCGAGCTTTGAGTCCTCGATGTGCCTGCTCGCCTCGCGCTTCTTCTCCAGCTCGTGCTCATAAAGCCGGGAGCGCAGAATGCTCATCGCCTTCTCGCGGTTCTTGTGCTGGGAGCGCTCGTTCTGACAGGCAACAACAATGCCCGTCGGAATATGCGTGATGCGCACCGCCGAATCCGTGGTGTTGACGTGTTGTCCGCCCTTGCCGCCGGAACGATAGGTGTCGGTGCGAATGTCGTCGGGCTTGATATCGATCTCGATGCTCTCGTCAATCTCGGGCGACACATAGACGCTGGCGAAGGACGTGTGGCGGCGCTTGGCCTGGTCGAAAGGCGAGATGCGCACCAGGCGGTGCACGCCGATCTCGCTGATCATCAGTCCGTATGCGTATTGCCCGTTCACGCCGAACGTCGCCGACTTGATGCCCGCTTCGTCGCCCGGCTGATACTCGTAGAGCTGAGTCTGGAAGCCCTGGCGCTCGGCCCAGCGCATGTACATACGCATCAGCATCTCCGCCCAGTCCTGTGACTCAGTACCACCGGCGCCGGGATGAATGGTGACGATGGCGTTGCGCTCGTCGTTTTCCCCTGAGAGCAAAGTCGCGGTTTCCAGCTTCTCAACCAGCGTGCGCAGCTCATCGACTTCGCGGCGCAGCTCGGCGGAAACGTCTTCGCCTTCGCGCGCCAGATCGAAGTAAGCATTGATGTCGCCGGAGCGGCGGGCCAGTTCCTCGTGGGTGGTCAGGCCGCTCTCCAGGCGCTTCTTCTCGCGCATCACCTGCTGAGATTTTTCTGGATTTGACCAGAGGGTAGGATCGGAGGCTTGCTTGTCGATCTCGCTCAGCTTTTCGCGCAGCTTGGGCGCGTCAAAGATACTCCTGTAGATCGTGGACCTTGTCGCGTAGCGCCGCGTATTCCTGTTCTAGTTCTTCAACCATTTTGCTGTAAACACCTTTTATGAACTACCACAGAGGCACAGAGACACAGTGAAAAAGCATGGGAATAGGTAATCTTGATTAGAAGTGCTGTCGCTTTTCCCGAGTGCCAAGTTCTAACTGCTTGCTCTCTCTGTGTCTCCGTGTCTCTGTGGTGAAATCAATTTCTTACGCCAGCTGCGGCTGCGTCATCTCCGCCGGCTCGGAGTAGCGCAACAGCAGTCCCAGCAATGCGATTATCGCACACACCAGTGGGAACCAGTCGCCGTGCCGGGTGTAGAACGTGGTGGATAACTCCAGCGAATACGCCGCTTGCAAGGCCGTTCGCTGATTGCGCGGCGCCTCGGCCACCACCCGTCCGAACGGATCGATTACCGCCGTGATGCCGGTGTTGGTATCGCGCAACAGCCAGCGATCGTTCTCCACCGCGCGCATGCGCGCCATGTTCAGGTGCTGCCGCGGTGCGCCGCCTTCGCCGTACCAGCCATCGTTGGAGACGTTCACAAATACCTCAGCGCCGTTCTTGGCAAACTGTCGCACCTCATCGGGAAAGATCGACTCATAGCAGATAAACACGCCGGCTTTGGTATCGCCCACATCCAGCGGCTCGCGCGACTTGCCCCGCGCAAAAGTTCCAATCTGCCGGGTAAGCCCGCTGGCGAAACCGAACAGCTTTGCGAAAGGGACGTACTCGCCGAAAGGGACCAGATGGATCTTGTTGTAGCGCTCCGTCCAGGCGCCCGTCGGCGCAATGACCGACGCGGAATTGTAGATATCGGGATGGCGGTTGGGATCGCCGGTGTGGTCAATGCCGATTGATCCGGCAATGATGTAAGAGTTGGTCGCGCGAGCAATATTGGCCAGCGTGGCCCGCAGGTGCAGGTCGGTAGTCCAGAACGGAGCCGGCGATTCAGGCCAAACGATCAGGCCAGGCGTGCCCGCCTTCTCGTTCTCGGGACGTACGCTGAGCGCCTGTAGCGAGTTGAGATTTTGCACAAGGTAGTCGAGCGACCACACGTCCGAATCGAGGATGGGAATATTTGCCTGCACCAAGGTCGCGCCATGAGCCGTCGCCGACGCCGGCGCGCGCACCAGTTTACCGGCGTGCAGCACGATGGCCGACACCAACGCCGACGTTAGCAGGAGTTTGCGACGCGCATAGGGCACAAGGAACGCCGCTGCCACGGCCGTATTTACCAGCGCGATCTCGAACGAAATTCCGTACACGCCGGTTACGGTGGCGATGCGAGACAGCGGGATGTTGTCGATCTGCGTGGTGCCCAGCAAGTCCCAGGGAAATCCAGTGATATAGGTGCGCGCCAGTTCCACCCCAACCCAGGCGAAAGGCGTGAACACCAGCGCGCGCAAGCTGAAACCATTGCGCCGCGCCGCGATCATCGCCAGCAGCAATCCAAACAGTCCGTGATACAGCCCAAGATAAAGCGCAAACATCACCAGCAGCAGCACCGACATTCCTGTGCCGATGTTGCCGTAGAAGTGCATGACATGAAAAATCCACGAACAACTTCCCAGGTACCAGATGATGCCGCAAACGTATCCCAGCAGAAAGCCTTGCCAAGGCGTTGCGGGCGCAAGGAATTGTCCGCCGTCGGCCAGCACCATCATCACGTCCTGGTCGCGGCACTTGAGGATGGCATAAATCAGCGGCGCGAGGGCGACCCAACTAAGCAGGTAGATGGAGAAGTTGGGGAAGATCAGAACCTGGAGAACTCCCGACAGGCAGGCAAAGATCCAGGCGTTCGGGCGGATTCTTCTCACCGTGCGAGTGTAGCAAAGAGAGGTGGCGGCGGCGCGTCGCGAAGATTACGAGTTGATGACACGGACAGCAGATGACCGAGGGGTTTGCGCCTAGTCAGGACGGCCTTCCAATCGCTCTAGGCGACGCTCATGCGACTCGATCTGTTCGGATTGTTTAGCGACAGTTCCTGCCACTGTTGCAACCATTGAGGCGATTCGGTCAAGACGCGCGTCGGTGGCCTGCATCTGTTCTCCAACCTGCGAGATCTGTGCGGCGTTGGCAGCAATGAGTGCCTCATGTTTAGCCGCGTTCTCTGCGATCAGTGCCTCGTGCTTCAACGTTTGGTCGTAGAGCCGGCCCATCGCCGCCCAAAACTCTTCGAAGCTGCCAAAGGTGGTGCTCATGGCGAGTAGTGTATCCCGTTTCAGGCTCTTGGGCTACGTCATCCTGTCGACACCCCCAGTATAAGAGCGACCGTGTATTGAAATCGAAACCAGCCGCGCAGCGGCGAGATGGGCTTAGGCGGGGGCGGAAGCCCCCGCTGCACATTTAGGGCTAGGCAGAGCCGCAGAGCGGCGACACTACCCGAACGTATACTCTACCGAATGCGGCACCCCGGACTTGTCCAGCAGCGCCACGTATTCGCTCTCGAAGCTCCGCCTGGAATGATGCGTCTCCTGCATCTCGATGTAGCTACGCAGGTTTTCAACCTGCGAGGGACTAACGCTGATCGCAGCATATCCATCCTGCCACGCAAAACCGCGTTGCTTCTCATTCAGATGGCGGGACGAATTGGCCTTGAGATCCCGCATGAGTTGCGCAATTGTCAAGCTGCACGGAAGCGCAAGCAGCATATGGACATGGTTCGCGGTACCGCCGATCGCAAGAGCGTCAGCTTTGCGATTTCGGGCGACGCCGCGAAGGTAACTCCAAAGCTTGCTGGGTTCAGAGATTTGTGGCCCGCGGTTTTTCGTGCTGAAGATGCAGTGCACCAGGATTTTGGTGTAAGTGTCGGCCATACAGACACGCTATTCCCTGAAGTAATGGGCGTCGGTGATTCCAATCACAGGCGGGAGTGCCGCCGCTCTGCGGCTCGGCTATCCTCATACATGCTGCGGGGGCTGACGCCCCCGCCTAAACCCATCCCGCCGCGT
>PMWW01000142.1:12344-12559 GCA_003165795.1 Acidobacteriaceae bacterium | reverse complement strand
CATCTCCAGGGCCTCTGGCACCAATCTCGTCTGGCGAAGGAGTATCTGTTCGAAAATTCCGATAGCAAGAAGCATGACGTTACGTTGTTGGGAAAAGGGCGCAAGTTAGTAGGCGGCACCATCAAGACCGAACTCCTGCACGAAGACTTGGACCGCGTGCTGCTTGAGGGATTCTTCCCCCAAGTCCAGAGTGACGAAATGCCTGTGCGACAGCG
>PMWW01000142.1:0-12231 GCA_003165795.1 Acidobacteriaceae bacterium | reverse complement strand
ATGGAAGCCCCTTTGAAAGCGCTTTGTGTCGTGCCTTTCGGCATGGAAGAAGGCACCGAGGCACAAGTCCCTGATCGAGAGTTTGGCTTGGTAGTAGGCGAACCTGCCGAGTTCCGTTTCCTGAGTTCGACCATTCGAAAGCAGGACCACGTGGGGGACCTGCTTGAGAACTGGGGCACCGACATCGAGGAACTCAGCCCGCTGGAAGTAACGCTCAAGGTCGATGGAGAACAGGGGGCCGTTTTGCCGGTTCGTCTGGAGTCACACGTAACGGAAATCGGTACGCTCGAGGTCTGGTGCGTCGCTCGTGACGGGACCCAGCGCTGGAAGCTGGAGCTCAACATCCGCGACAAGAGCGACTGATGGACGACGATGCCAGGGGTTCTGGGGCAGTGATCGACCGCTCTTCCCGCTACCTGATTGGGGTTGATCTAGGCACTACCAACTCGGTCGTCGCTTATATCGATACGCAGGAGACGCCGCTTGAGGGGGGCATCCACGTATTCGAAGTGCCCCAACTTGTAGGCCCAGGTGAGGTGCGGGCACTCCAGCAGCTTCCTTCCTTTCTCTATTTCCCCACGGAAGCTGAAATCGCCTCAGGGACGCTCGTACTTCCCTGGGAAGAACGACCATCCTCCATCGCAGGAACCATGGCGCGTGACCAAGGCGCGCTGCTGCCAGGACGTCAGGTTTCGTCGGCGAAGTCGTGGCTATCGCAAAGCGCTGTAGATCGAACCGCTGACATTTTGCCCGTGGAAGCTGAGCCTTCGGCTACCAGGGTTTCGCCGGTCGAGGCTTCGGCGCGTTATCTCCGGCATCTTCGAAATGCGTGGAACCACGCGATGGCTGCCGGCCAGGCAAGCCATCAGGAGCAGCGTTTCGAAAATCAGAAAATCGTTTTGACGGTTCCGGCGTCGTTCGACGAAGAAGCTCGTGAGCTGACGGTGGAAGCGGCGCAGCGGGCCGGCATCCAGAAGCTTACCCTTCTGGAAGAACCGCTTGCCNNGGACGGCGATCTGGTCCTGATTTGCGATATCGGAGGCGGCACTTCTGATTTCAGCCTGGTACGCGCGCGCTCCCGGGGCGAGGAGATCGAGTTTGAGCGGACCGCCATCGGCAATCACTTGCTGCTGGGGGGAGAGAATCTTGACCTTGCACTGGCATTGCTGGTTGAACAGAAGATCAAGTCGAAGCTCAGCTTCCGCCAGCGCCGGGGGTTGCAAGTTGCCTGTTCTGCCGCCAAGGAGCGGCTGCTTAGTGAACCGGGAGTTGATCGTCTGCCGATCAATATTCTCGGGAGTGGGCGAGCCGTCGTTGGTCAGATGATCGCCAGCGAACTGACCTGCGACGAAGTTATCGATCTGCTTACCAAGGGCTTCTTGCCTCTAACTGCATTCGACGACCTACCAACTCGCGGTCGGCCGCGCGGGCTGCGGGAAGTTGGCCTGCTTTATGAAAGTGATCCGGCAATCACAAAGCATCTTGCCGCTTTTCTGAGGCAAGCAGCGCTAGCCATGCGCCCTGAGGCAAGGGTGCTCTCTCCGGCCGGCAACCGTCCCGCAATGGCCATACCCGACGCGGTTCTCTTCAATGGAGGGTTTTGCGTCCCGGAAATCGCACGCCAGCGGATCATCGAGGCCATGGCGCATTGGAGTGGCCAGAAGGACCATGGTTGGCGTCCGAAAATCTTGCGTACCGACTCTATGAGCAGCGCGGTGGCGGTGGGTGCGGCGTACTACGGTCGGGTGCGACACGGAAAAGGTTTGCGGGTCAAAGCCGGCAGCGCCAGGAGCTACTACATCGGGATGCGTTCGGAATCCGGTGGTAAGGCTGTTTGCGTGCTGCCTGCGGGAACAGACGAGGGCACAACCCTTCCGCTAGCTGGTCGTGAATTTTCAGTCCTGGCAAACCGGCCGGTGTCATTTAACCTCTATAGCTCGACCATCAGGCACGCTGCACACGGAGACTTGGCCGATCTCGATCTCGGTGACATGCACCGGCATGCGCCGCTCGTAACCCTGTTACGGTACGGCAAGAAATTACAGGAGCTCGAACTTGCGGTGCGTTTGGCGGTGAGCTTCACCGAGGTTGGGACGCTTGAGCTCTGGTGCGAAGCGGTAAACTCGGCGCATCGTTGGCGGCTGCAGTTTGAACTACGCGGGAGAAACGATGGTCTCCAGGCTGGCGAGCCTGAACGGGTCCGGACCGCGAAGCCGACTCAATCATCTTCCTCACGTGTTTCCGAACAAGCGCTGCAATCTGGCCCGCAGCTGATTCACACGACGTTCGTCAAGGCTCCCGGTGGCACAGCCAAGGACCCTGTGCCTCTGGTGAGCGAGTTGGAATCCGCTATCGGGCTCAGAAAGGAATCTTGGCCCATCAGCATTCTCCGAATGTTAGCAGACGCGCTCCTCGAAGTTGCCGATGGCCGAAAGCTCAGTCCTCGTCACGAAGCGCGCTGGCTTAACCTTCTTGGTTATTGCTTACGACCAGGCTTCGGAGATGCGCAGGACAATCGGCGAATCAACCAGGCCAGAAAGATCTATCAAGCTGGGCTCACGTTTCCGGACAATCTTCAGTCCCAAGTGGATTGGCTGGTGTTGTGGCGGCGCATCGCCCCAGGCCTCGGTGCCGCACATCAGCATGAACTTCGAAACTACCTTGGCGGGCTCGGCATTGGACGTAAGAAACCAAGTGCGCGCCTGAACTCGCAACTGGAGCGCGACGGATGGCGTTTGCTGGCCAGTCTCGAGCATCTTTCCGGCGCCACGCGGGCCGCGCTGGGAAGCGAATTGCTGCGTAAGCTCAAGAAAGAACCGGCCGATGGCAGCTGGCTGTGGTCATTGGGCAGGTTTGGCGCCCGCATTCCACTCTACGGCTCGCTCAACTGCGTCGTCCCGGCAGAGACAGCGACGGATTGGATTGCAGCGCTCCTGGATTTGCGCGAATTGACTCACGAGACTGCATCCGCAATTCTCCAATTGGCCAGGCCCACCAATGATCGCACGCGCGACCTCAGCGACGAAGTGCGTCAGTTTGCGATTGCGCGGCTGGTGGAGGCCCGCCTCGCAGACGAAATGACTGTTAAACGCTTGAAGAATTTTGTGGGCCCCGATCGCGACGAGGTGTCGCGCACTTATGGGGAGCCGCTGCCTAAAGGCTTACATCTGGAAAGTACCGCAAGTTGTCTGTCGCCTGTATCGGCATTAGGCGCCGAGTCATGAAGGTTAAGGTGGTCCGACTTCCAGTTGAGTTGCGCGGAGTCGCGGACCGGTGAGTTCGATTCTCAACTGATGAGCCAGGCACTAATGTGTCGCCGTATCAAAGGTGATGGATATGAGGGAGAAGCGGTGTGGGTTTGGGAAGTCAACGGGCTGGCCTCCATGGGGTGTTAGACTTCTGCCGTGAGTACAAGATTGCTGCAAATCGCCTTTTTGATTGGAGTCGCTGCCCAGGCAAGTGGGCAAGGCATCCCGCGTCCCGATGTGCCCGACAAAATCAAAGTGCCGGCTGGCGAGGAAATTGTCCTGCAGGTGCACGCGGCGGGCTCGCAGATATACGGGTGTCAGTCGGGAGCGGCGGGCAAACTCGCCTGGACGTTGAAGGCCCCGGAAGCAGAGCTTCGTGACCAGCAAGGAGCGCTCATCGGTTGGCATTACGCCGGACCCACATGGAAGGACAACGATGGCAGTGAGGTTAAGGGTAAGGCTGTGGGTCAGGTAGATTCGCCAGATTCGGATTCAATTCCTTGGCTACTTGTAACCATCACTGGCCATTCCGGCAATGGCGTGCTTAGTCGGGTCACCATGGTCCAGCGGATTCATACAAAGGGTGGGCTGCCGCCGCCAGCAGCCGACTGCAATACCTCAAAGCAGAACTTCGAAGCGAAGAGCCGCTACACTGCCGATTACTACTTTTATGCCCCAGCTAAGTGAAATGGAGCTGTCGCCATCGCCAGGGCCAGACATAGGTCCTGTGAGTTCTGCAAGAAGCCAGGTGTAGGTCGCCACCGCAGCAATCGGCTAGACGACCACAAGAAGGTCGGGAAGGTCAAATACTCCTCGGTGGTGTGCAGCACAAGGGTTACGCCAAACTTGAATTGTCAGCTTCCAGCATAGATAACATATTGAAAAACGAAGGGCTCTTCCCGGTTTCAAATCCCTCAGTCTGAGAGTAGGTCAATCCGCCGGGGAATAGAACCTGTTGAAGCCGTTGCCTCTGGTCTAGGGGCGCTCGTCTTCGTACCCGGGTCGCATTCATCGCCAACAAAACCGAACTGCGTTTAGTTTTGACGAGTCACAGGTCTGAACTGACCGTTCTTGCTTGTCGAGGCGTGGCATGATGGTTTTATGCCACTGAAGAAGGAAGATGAGAAGAAAGAATCCGACGAAGAAATTCTTCGCGACGTCGAGAGGGAAATGGCGAAGCCCCGCATTGCGAAGTCGGCCAGAAGAGCTGCCGCCGTTGACCCGGTTCGGGAGCTCTATCAACCGGAACGACCGTAAAGCGGGGCACGGTCAAAAGGAACTCCATGTGCTCTTTGTGAGTGCCGTCGAGAGCGGCTTGTCCCTACCTACGGAGCCCAGCGCCAGTGCTCGACCCCACCGGCAGTTTGAAATCCACAGGGCTTGAACGCCAGCGCGGACGGCGTAAACTTAGGTCACGGAACACAAAGCGCCGGTAAACCCATTCGCCCAGAGCGCCCACGATAAGGCTCAGGGTGCTATTGACCACCCGCGAGGTCAGGGAAAAGAAGATTGCTGATCGTGGCGAGAACCAAACAGAATCAGGGCCGCGTTTGATTGCTGATAGCGACACGGAACGCTGCTCGGTCTGGGGGTATCCGTTCGGGCCGGACCCAAAGCCGTTCATCAGCGCGGCACTTGTCGAGCACTTGCGCAAGGCCCACAAGGCTGGCCAAACGACCGAGGGTTTCAGCCAGGCTGCAGTGCGGAAAGGCTAATCCCATGGCAAAGCGAAACCTTCGGATCGTGCGTGACCATCCCCTGCTCGGTATCTGCGAGTACTGTAACATGCAATTTTCCTGCGGCTTGATGCCGATCGAAGCGGCCAAGGACGATATTCAGGAGCGGTTCAACGCGCACGAGTGCGAGCAGCAGGATTTCGCCCAAGACGCTGCGCGGATCACGAAGAAAGCGACTAAGGATTAGACTCCTTCGCCCGTGGTGAGTTGTTTCATTATTTCCAACGGCAGGTATCGCTGCTTGCCGGACCCTTCGTCCCAATTCCTATCAAACTCAACCTTATTGTCGGCGACCTGCATCAAGGCGATGTTAGAAGTAAGTTGCCGGTCCAAATGTAGACTACCCGTATCGATGGTGAGAAGCTGCCAGAGTTTGGCCCGCGCGTTTCCACTTTCATTTCTTGGCAAACGTGGTTGCAGTTCTTCTTTGACTCCGGGCGGCAGAGCGTCGTACGCATAGAGCTGAGCGTTCGCGTCTTGCGCTAGGTATGGGGTCAGCGTGACTGTGGCGAGAGTAGGAAGGGCTGCTGCTCCGATTCGGGGATCTGCTAGCGCGAGAGCGCGGCAAGGCAGAGCTTCGTTGTGATAAGTGAAGCGAAGACCGCTGAGGCGATATCAGCCGTCTTGTAGACTTGCTGAATGTGGTAATCACAGTCCGACCGAAGTCGTCACGCCGCATCAAGTTCGCAGAAGGTGGACCCTGATTATCGGCGAAGATGGGCGAGCGTGCAATTGGCCTACTTGGAACCTCCATCCGGGGCCAAACCACGGTACTTCAGCATGGGTTCGATGCTGGGCTTTGCCCCGCGCCAAGCGACGTACAGATGCTCGAGATCTTCGGTGTTGCCACGCGACAACACCATTTCGCGGAAGCGGTCGCCATTTGCACGAGACAGGCCGCCGTGTTCTTCGAAACCCTGATAAGCATCGTCGGCCAGCATCTGGGTCCAAAGGTAGGCGTAGTAGCCGGCCGCGTAATCGCTGCCCCAAATGTGACTGAAGTAGCTGGAACGGTAACGTGGGGGCACATAGCTGATCCAAAGATGGACTTGCTCCAAGGCTTCGGTTTCGAAGGCATCTGGCTTTTGCAGTGGTGCACTTGCCGGAAGCATGTGCCACTTCATATCCAGCTCGGCGGCTGCCACCAGTTCGGTGACGTCGTAGCCCTTGTCAAAGGTGTTGGCCTTCTTGATCTTTTCCCTGAGCTCGGCGGGCATGGGAGCGCCCGTCTTATAATGTTTCGCGTAATGCTGGAACACCGCAGGGTAGGT
Organism: Acidobacteriaceae bacterium; assembly: GCA_003165795.1. GTDB lineage: Bacteria > Acidobacteriota > Terriglobia > Terriglobales > Acidobacteriaceae > Bog-257. Next base: position 5,976 of record PMWW01000142.1, on the reverse strand, counting down.
GGCCCAGTGTTCGTTGAACTGGGAAGGGAACTCGACGAAGTCGCGCGCGGTTGAGGTCCCAGAAAGGGTGGGATATTCGGTGTTGGAGAACATGCCGTGCAACGCATGGCCGAATTCGTGGAACATCGTCGTGACGTCGTCGGAGGTGAGCAGCGCGGGCTCGCCCGGCGCCGGCAGGGCAAAGTTAGCGACATTCACAACCACCGGTTTGGTGCCCAACAGCTTGGATTGCCCAACAAAGTTGTCCATCCAGGCGCCGCCTTGCTTGTTGTCCCGCTTGAAATAATCGCAATAGAACAGCGCCAGCGAACTACCGTCGGCGTTGAACACCTCGAAGACGCGCACGCTCGGGTCATAGGCCGGAAGGTCCTTGCGCTCCTTGAAGGTGATCCCATACAGCTGGTTGGCGGCGTAAAAGACGCCGTTCTGCAACACATTGTTCAGTTCGAAATACGGCTTGACCTGCTCCTCGTCGAGATCGTATTTGGCCTTGCGAACCTGCTCGGAGTAGAACCCCCAGTCCCACGGCTGGAGCTTGAAGCCGCCATTCCGCTGATCGATAACGGCCTGGATATCTTGGGCTTCGCCGGCGGCCCGCGCCGTCGCTGGCGGCACCAGCGCGTCCAGGAACTTCAGGGCCGCTTCCGGCGTCTTGGCCATCTGGTCTTCGATCTGCCAGGCCGCAAAATTCGGACAGCCAAGCAGCTTGCCTTTTTGCGCGCGAAGTTGGGCAATCTTCGCGATGGTGTCACGAGTGTCGTTGGCATCGCCGCGTTCGGCGCGGTCCCACGAGTTCGCAAACAAGGTTTGGCGAGTTGTCCGATCGCTCAAAGACACCAGATCGGGTTGCTGCGTGGTGTTCTGCAATGGAATGACGAAGCCTTCCACATTGCGCCCTTTGGCCGCCTCGGCGGCAGCGCTGATCTCTGCGTCGGTCAATCCGGCCAGGGCCGCTTTGCTCATCGTCACATAAGCGCCGTTCTTGGTGGCGGCGAGCAGTTTTGTCTCGAACTCGTCGGCCAGGGTCGCTAGCTGTTCGTTCAGCTTCTTAAGTTCGGCCTTCTCGACGTCGCTGAGGTTGGCTCCTGCATGGATAAACTGGCTATAGTCCCATTCCACAAGACGCAATGACTCAGGATCGAGCTTGAGCGAATTGCGTTGCTTGTAGATCGTGGTTACGCGCTCGAACAGCTTCCCGTCGAGGTAGATTGCGTCGCGGTGCGCCGACAGTTTCGGCGCCTCGATGGACCTGATTTTCAGCAGCGTGGGATCGCTGTTGGCGCCGACGACAATGAAGAACGTCTCCGTCACCCGCTGCAACAATTGGCCGCTCTTTTCCAGCGCGACGATGGTGTTTTCAAAGGTCGGCGGCTGCGGATTGGCGGTGATCGCCTGGACCTCCCTCAGTTGGTCCGCCATGCCAGCTTCCATCGCGGGCTGGTAATCTTCGTCCTTAATTTTGTCGAAAGGAGGCGCCTGAAACGGCAGCGTGCTGGGAGCGAAGAAAGGATTGTTAGGGGCGAAATCTGCACTGGAGCCCAGTGCCGGAAGAATGCTTAAACCAATGATGACGGTCACAGCGAGGATTATAGTTTGCATGATACACAGTGTAATCGGTGTGTCGAGCGGGTGTTGGACCCGATCCGCTTTCTAAGGGACGTTGCAAGTTGTTAGCGATCCGCGGTTCGCTGCAATTTCTTCCATCTGGCTTCCCGGTCGGCGCAATCCCGCTGAGATCACCTTTATATGTACCCCGACAGGACCAATGGGCCGTCACTGTTTCAGCTAGCCCACTGGTAACTGTCATCCCCGTTGGCGATGCGACTTGCAGATTCTTGAGGGGATACTTGCCTCCCCTACGACGTACCTCAGGAAGCTTTTTCAGGTCGTTATTGCGGGTCGTGAAACCCGATAAAGCTGCCAGACAAACGCTCCCAAGCCCAGGCAAACCACACCCAAATGGACCAGCCCGCCGAGATACGGGATGAACCCCACGATGGTCAGGACCAGCAGGCCCACCAGTAGTCCCAGCAGCCAATCGCCCTTGGTCGCCCCCGCTGGCTTCAGAAGCATCTGCCCCAGGAAGGCTCCCACCCAAACCTTTGCCAGGTAGATCGCGGCCAAATACATCGCAAGCAACATTAGCGAGGCCGGAAGGCCAACCAGCGTGATGGCGGTCACGAATATGGCCACGGGCACTCCCGCCAGAACCGCAAATCCCAGCCCGAGGCTGCGCCAGCCTGAGCCCACTGCGTGCGTGCTGGCCTGGAAGAAGCCGGGAAACAGAAGCAGGCCTAACCATCCCACCAGCATGGCGGCAGCCAGCCACACAGCTTGGTAGAAGTAGAATCTGGGGCGGGCGAAACGGCTCTGCCGCACTCGCACCTGGATGTCACGTGCGCCGGTAATCGTCGCGCCGTCGGCGATGTGTACGTTTTTCAGCTCGTCCACGTGAGCGCTCAGGCTACCGCCGATTCGGGCCGTGTTAGTCAGGGTAAGGCTGTCCCCGGTCATGGTCAGTTCGCGGCCGATTCTGCCGCTCACATCGGTATTGCCGGCGAACATGGTCACACTGCGATTCACCGCGCCCTCGAGGCTGACGTCGCCGGCGGCAACCACGATACCTTGGCCCACGCGACCCCGGTCATTCACACTCAAGGATTGCATCAACCCGTAGATGCTGTGACCCAATTGCCCGTCCAGGTCGAGCGAATTAGAAAAGTTGTAGATGTTGCCTTCCACGGTTCCGCTCACCACAGTTCTCTTGGCAAAACTCACCAGGTCGCCCTTGACAGTGCCGCGCACTTCCACAGACTCGCCAAAAGCCAGCAAGTCCCCATTGACCACGCCTTCCACGCGCACAATGTCGCCGGTGGCCAAAAGGGTGTCGTCTACAGTCTCGTTGGCCGCTACGGTGACGACCTCACGGTGGCGCTGCTCTAGGGCAAAGCCAGGCAGCGACAACGCAAGCAGCACGATCAGCAGGCGCAGACCAGGTTGGCGCAGCCGCCACCGGCGTCCCAGCAGCAGTGCGCTGCCGCCCAACAGTAACAGCAAAAAGATCTTCCCGACGGCAGCAGCATAATCACCCAGCATGGCAGCACCTCCGTGTGCAAAGTAATAAGAAAGGTTGAAGATCAGGTTCGAGCGGCCGCTTAAGCTGAAGGGACTTAACCATTGCAGCGCTTCCGGAATGCTCAGCTCATTGATCCAAGGGACAACGATCGAACCTAGCGCCAGCACCGCGGCCACCACCGCCAAGTCACCCCACGCCACAGACCTCGGCAAACGGGAGAAGCCCGCCGGGCTGGCGGCTTCTTCCGGAAGCTCTTGCAGGCTTTCGCCCAGAACACGGTTCTCCGCGCGGAGTGCGTCCAACAGTTGCCGGCAGCGCCGGCATGTGGCCAAGTGGTCTCGCAGGCGCTGAGCCTCCTCCACCGGCAGTTCACCGTCCACGAAGATAGAGACGATCTGCTCCGAATAACATTCCATGATCACTTGCTCCTGTGGCCCAGTTTCCGGCGCAGCTCCTGCTTGGCCCGAAATATCAGCGCCGCCACATAGTTCCTCTGCAGGCCCAACTGCTGTGCGATTTCGTCATAGCTCAATTCGCTGTAATAGCGCAGGACCAGCGGCACGCGATAGTTCTCCGGCAGACGTGCAATGGCATCCCGCACCTGCGCCCTCTCCTCCGCGCTGAGGACTGCACCCAGCGGCGACGGCTCCGGGCTGGCTGCCTCCATGACCGCGACTTCTTCTTCACCTTCCACAATCACCTGCCGTCCACGCTTCCGCCGCCGCAAAGCGTCAATGCATTGGTTGCCAGCCACCCGCAGCAGCCACCTGGGAAACGGTATTGACCCGTCGTAACTCTCGATGGAGCGCTGCAGCTTGAGAAAGACTTCGCTGGTGACATCTTCTGCGCTCTCCCGTGAGTCCAGCATGTAACGGCACAAACCGAATACACGCGGGGCATAGAGGCGGTAGATCTCCCCCAGCGCCTCGGCATCGTGGCCTTGCGCGCGCGCAATTACGCTCTCCAGATCCGGCCCCTCCATTTGCGTGGCTTTGCCCTCGCGGGGCTGCAATCCTTTCGCATTGCTTCTCTTGGCGTCCATAAAGCAGTACGCTGCAGATCGAACAAAGTTACACAGATTTTAGGGATGAGGGGAACGCAAGGCTGGACGACTCATTGTGGTTCTTGCAGGATTCGAGTTGCCCACAAGAGCAATCCATTACTGAAAATTGACTTCGCTGAAGCCGAGTCCCTTGAGCAGGCCGGAAACTGTGTTCCGCGCGTTCTGGTCTGCCGACTTCAAGATCCCATCGCGCAACGCCGCCTGTTGCAGTTGGCGCTCCGCTTCCTGGAGCACTGCCGTCTCCAGATTCGGGTCTGGAGAAGAGAACAACCCTGTGTCCCGCGAATATACGCGCGTCTTTCCATTATCGATCCGCGTGGTGAAGACTTCTGCCGGCGGCAAGCGAATTGAGACATTCTGGCCGCGCACGGTCACGTCTTTGGGCTGAAGCTTGGCCAAATTGACGCCGGCGATGACTTCGCCATGCACCAGCAGCAGCAGGCGATCGCCAACCAGGAACGTGGGCAGGTAGGGGTTGTCGCGTTCGCCGGAGATGATCTTGTCCAGGGTGTAACTCACTGTCTCCAGCCGTTGCAATTGTTGTATCTGGCGAACTACGGTCGGTTGGTCAATATTAATCTGCGTGCGCCCATCGTGCAGCAATGCCATCCATCGCGACGGTCCGACTGTCGTGCCCAGAAAGACCACGGTTAGCAGGATCCCGGCGAGAATTCCGGCTACCCACGACTTCGGCCAAGAAGGCGTGCTCTGCGGTGCTGGGGTTTCGACTGGCATAATCCTGTGATCGACCGCAAACTGCGGGAAACTCACCGTGCTCCGCAGGCAAGCATACTGAGGTTAGCACGGCCAAGATGCCGGATTGGGGTACTCCCGTCCTACCAATCCGTGACCCGGCGAAGATCTTTCAGGCTCGTGATGGTTTCCAACCTATGATCGGCGAGTAGTCTTTGCTGTTCAACTTTCCGATGGAACTGGTCTCGGTCTGGTTTTCCTCCACCTAGATCACCGCTTACGCCGCCATTAGCCTGCTAATATGACTCGCTAGCGCCGGAAATTTGGCAACGCCATGGGCGGAGCCTCGGCCCCATCGGAGTATGATGATTTTCTCGGAGGCCGAATTGGGCCCAGCAGTGCGCGAGAGACAGTTATGCCAGACGATCTATCAACTCTGAAAGATGACATGAATGCCTTCATTCTGGGGCACGGTTTGAGCCGCTTCCAGGGCTACGTTACCGAAGAAGTTCACAGCGTCATGTGGGACCCGCGGGACAATCCCGAGAGCTGGAAAGATTTCGTCGAACTCGCCAAGAATGCCGGCGCGCAGTTCCTCTCCATGGACGAGGAGGTTTTGCAGCGCGACGAACTCGACTACCTTATCCAGCGCCTGCAGCACGCGACGTATCCCAGCGACGAAGATATGGAAGAAGCGCGCTGGCTACGCAACTATGTCGGCAAGACGGGATTCATTCAGCTGGGGTGGCCGCACCAGGGGATCATGTTCCTGTACGAAGCGACCACCGAATGGTACGAGCGCTATCAGCATCTGCTCGACCTGGTCGAAGACTTCGGGACGCTGGCGATCGACGACACCGATCAGGACGACGAACACTGAGGTGCGCTGGGTCCTCCGCAATGCCGAAGCACAACTGGTGCAGCAACTCGCGCTGGAAATGGCTTTGCCGGTTTCCATAGCTCGCCTGCTGGCGGTGCGCGGTATTCAGACTGCCGAACAGGCGCACAAATTTCTTTCTCCATCGCTGCAAGACCTGCACTCACCCTACTTGATGACCGGCCTGCGGGATGCCGTGGAGCGGCTGCGTGCAGCCGTCGAGCGCGGCGAGACCGTGCTCATTTACGGCGACTACGACGTGGACGG
>PMWW01000206.1 GCA_003165795.1 Acidobacteriaceae bacterium | reverse complement strand
GAACATGCTCGGCACACAAAAACCGGTGAGAGCGTGTTGCTCTCACCGGCCCTGGAGTTCCAGTCAACTTATTCGCTTACTATTGCGGTGGCGCGGCCTGTTCGGCCGGTGCTGCCGCCTTCTTGTGGTGATGTGCCGGAGCCGCCTTCCGTGGTTTCGGATACGCGTTCTCGCTCGGCTTTACCACTGTCTCGTCGACTTGGGTCGTACCCTGCAGATCGGGAGAGGTGTTCTCGTCGGCTCCCTGCGGGCACCAGAAGATATCGGCTACCTTCTGCTGACCGGTACCCTGGCGGACATCGACCCGGCTGGGATCGATACCCTGCTGCTGCACCAGGTAAGCCTTGGCGTTCACTGCGCGTTGTCCAGCTAGATCCATCGGATGCCGCTTCTTGCCGCTACCGATCGTCGGCGCCTTCTCGCCATCGGCGTAGCCGACGATAGCGATCTTGGCGTTGGGATCAGCCTTCAGACGGCTGGCAACGTCGTCCAGGATGGCCTTGGCAGTGTTATCCACGCGCCACGGACGTTTCAAATCCGGGAACTGGATAGAGTTGATCTTGGTGCAAACTGGCTTTGCCGGCACGGTCTCGACAGTTACCGTCGCGGTACAGGTTCCAGTAAGACCAGGAGAACGCGAATCCGTCGCCGTGACGGTTACGTTGATCGGGCCAGCCGATACACCCGTAGTATCAAGTGTCGCTGTCGTGGCCATGCTGCCGGGGGGCGGGTTGAAGGTGCCGGCCGTGGTGGCGTAAGCGTAGCCAGCGATGGTCACGCCCGGATCCGGACTGCTCGCCGTAACGTTAATGGTGACCGCCGTGCCGGCCTGCACCGCCGGCGGGTTAGCCGAGCAGCTTACCACTGGCGGATTCATCGGCCGCGGCGTGACCGTGAAGGGGGCCGCGCAGGTCGCCGATCCGCCCTTCTTCATCTTGGGATCGCTAACGGTCGCGTTGGCGGTATAGTTTCCGCCGGCCACGCCCGTAGTATCGATCTGGGCCGACTGCTTGTCCGACGTCTGCAGTTTGCCGCCGTTGGTCGTCCAGGCATAGTTAATAGGGTGCTTGGAGTTAAAGTTAGTACCCGTGGCCGTGACCGTGACCGGCGCGCCTTCCATGACGGTTGCGGGCTGCGCTGTACAGGCTGCGGCCAGCGGAGGCGTGTAGTAGTTGCCTAGACCCAGCACTAGACCAGCGGATAGCCGGACGCTGTTCCACTGCGGCGAAGTATAGGGAAATATCGGGTGATAGTTGCTGTAGATGTAGTCCACCTGGGCAACGCGAATCGCCAGGACGGGATCATGTCCGCCCATCGATCCGTGCCAAACGTTGTAATCAAAGCCGCCGCCTACGCCCAGGGCAGCGTTCCATTCATCGATGTAGCTGGGTGCAACTTGACGTACCCCGCCGGCAAACACACGGAAAAACGGGGAAAACGAGTTGGTGTGGTATTTGTACTGCAACCCACCTAACACGTAGTAATTAGCAGCGTTGTCATCACCGTACTTGGTGCCCCAATTCATGCTGCTATCGACCAATACGCCCAGGTTGTGGGCTTTGGGAAGATAGAAAACGTTGGAAAAATCTACACCTGTGGCGTTGTCTTTAGTCTGTACTCCATAATCGTAGTGTCCGCCAGGGTGCAACCACGAGTATCCAGCATAAACTTCGTCCTGTGGCTGGATGGTGACTTGCGCCGCCGCGAATGTGCCCAACAGACACAGCACGAATGCAAGTGCGACGGATGTCGCAATCAGGCGGCTCGGGACTACTCCAATACGTGAAGACATTTCTTGTGATCCTCCGGAACTCTGGCCCAGCTCGGGTTCAATCTAAACTTTTGTCGAAGACAAAACAATCTTACATATCTATATCTATGTTGGCCGGCAAATCAGACACTTTCTTTATTCTTCCTGCATCATAACGCCGCGGGTAAGCAATGTAACCCACGAAAATACTAAGAACCACATCCGTTAAGGTGCTTCCAGGGATTGATAGTGTCCTCGCCGGCAAAGTCTTTGCCGGAGGCCTGGCGACGATTGACAACGGATGCTGTACCCGCTCTGCGGCGTTACGGGCTGGCATCAAAACCCGCACCTCGTGTCTATGCGGGAACGAAAAGGCCGATGAGAGCGTCGTGCTCTCACCGGCGATAGAAGTTCCCAGTCAAGGAACGGTCATTGCTGCGTCATGGCGCCTGCCTGCCCAGCCGGCGCAGCCTTCTTGTGATGGTGCATCCCCGGAGCCGCGTTCCGTGGTTTCGGATACGCATTCTCGCTGGGCTTCACCACCGACTCGTCGACTGGCGTGGTGTTCTGCAGGTCGGTGCAAGCGTTCTCATCGACCCCCCCCGGCACCCAGATGATATCGTCCACCTTCTGCTGGCCGGTACCCTGGCGGACTTCAACCCGGCTCGGGTCGATGCCCTGCTGCTGCACCAGGTACGCCTTAGCGTTGACCGCGCGCTGTCCAGCCAGATTCATCGCATGACGATTCTTGCCAGTTCCGACCATCGGCGCCTTATCGCCATCGGCGTAGCCGACGATGACAATCTTGGCGTTGGGATCGGCCTTCAGACGGCTGGCAACGTCGTCCAGGATGGCCTTGGCAGTGTTATCCACGCGCCACGGACGTTTCAAATCCGGGAACTGGATAGAGTTGATCTTGCTGCAGGTCAGCACCACCGGCTTTTCGACGGAAACCTGGCAGGTGTTAGTCCCAGTGAGGTTCCTGGCATCGGTAGCCGTGACCGTGACCGTGACCGTCTGAGATGACGTTATGCTGGCCGTATCCAAAGTCGCCGAGGTACCTGTACCGCTAACCGTACCAGCCGTAGCCGTGTAGGCGTAGCCGGTAATCTGCGAGTTATCCGGACTGCTCGCCGTCGCGGTGATCGTAGAAGGATCACCCGACTTAACCGTGGACGGATTCGCCGAGCAGCTCACCTGCGGCGGATTCATCGGCTTCGCCTTCACCGTGAAGCTTGCCGAGCAGGTGGCCGAGGCGCTTCTCTTAGTCTTGGGATCGCTGACGGTAGCGCTCGCGGTGTAACTGCCTGCCGTCGCGCCCGTCGTATCGATGCGAGCGGACTGCTTATTGGTGACGTCAAACTTGCCGCCACTGCTCGTCCAGGCATAAGCGACCGTGTGCTTTGGATTGAAATTGGTCGCCGTCGCCGTTACCGTTACCGGCTCGCCTTCGGTAACTTCCGTCGGCTGGACGCTACATGTCGCGCTCAGCGCCGGCGTATAGTAGTTACCCAAACCAAACACTAAGCCGGCCGACAGCCGAACGCTGTTCCACTGCGGCGACGTGAAGCGGTAGACTTGGGTATAGTTGCTGTAGATATAGTCCACCTGGGCAACGCGGATCGCTAAACTCGAATTTGATCCGTGCCAGACGTTGTAATCAAAGCCGCCGCCCGCGCCCAGCGCAGCATTCCACTCGTCGATTGAAGGGATGGGAGTGCCCACGTAGGGAGGGGCGACCTGACGAATGGCCCCGGCGTATACACGGAAAAACGGAGAAAACGTGTCCGTGTGGTACTTGTACTGCAAACCACCCAAGACGTAATAATCGCCGGCACCTGAATTACCGCCGTAGTTGCCGCCCCAGTGCATACTGCTATCGACCAGTACGCCCAAGTTGTGGGCCCGGGGAAGATAGTAAACATTCGAGATATCTATACCCGTGCTAACGTCCTGGGCCTGTATACCCAGATCATAGTGACCGCCAGGGTGCAACCATGAGTACCCAGCGTAAATCTCGTCTTTCGGCTGGATGGCCACCTGAGCCGCGGCGAATGTGCCCAACAGACACAGCGCGAATGCAAGTGCGACGAATGTCGCAAAAAGGCGTCTCGGGACTACTCCAATATGTGAACACATTCTTGTGATCCTCCGGAACTTAGCAGTACGCCAAGCAAAGTGGCCCAGCTAGGGTTCAATCTAAATTTCTTTGATGCAAGATTTCTTTGGTACAAGTGCAAGTAAAGTCCAGCTCGCAATAGCACACTATTCTACAGCAACGACCAAGATTAACAAAACTTTCATCGTCAATCTCTTATGTTCGTGCCCGCCGCTGTTTACTGATGTTGTACCGGCAGGCCCTTTAGGTCTGGCCACCCAGCTTCACGGTTTGTCGCTGGATTCGTGACGCAATCCTGCTCTCGGTGTTGACGCCCACTATCCTACCACTTCGGTGGGCTGCACTGCCGCAAATAATCTCACCCCACCCGGCGCTCGGGAGTTCCGACAAAAGTTTGCCCCGGCAACCCACGGCAATCTCGTTCCCTTTCGCTTTTCTCTGCCGGCTCAAAAGTCGGCGGGAAGTGTTACCTTATGGGAAGCCGCTTGTCGCGGTGCCGCTTCGGGTTAGGTAGCGCCGGTTGGCAGACGACTGGAAGCCGCTGATCGGCATCTAGATTGACGTTCCGCCAGGCCCATCATCTTAGTGAAGCTCATATGGAATCGCGAGAGACCCAGTTCCCATGGCGCAAGAAAAAGTTCTGATTGTCGAAGATGAAGAAAACGAACGGACCGGATTGGCCGAGCTGGTCCGGGCTTGGGGCTATGAGACTGAGACCGCCAGCGACGGGGTCGAGGGCCTGGAAACGGTCGAGTTCTGGGACCCCGCAATCGTCATTACCGACTTGCGGATGCCGCGTATGGACGGCATGCAACTGCTGCAGCGTATTGCCGCCCAACCCCACCCGGTCGCCGTCATTCTGCTGACCGCCCAAGGCAGCGTCGATGCCGCGGTCAGCGCCATGAAAAGCGGCGCCTTCGACTTCATCGAGAAGCCGGTGAATCCCACTCGGCTGCGCAACATTCTGCAGAATGCGTCTCGCTTGCGCGGCACCGAGCGCGAGTTGGAAGCCAGCCGCCGCAAGCTACGCGATGTCGGCGTGCTGGGCTCCCTGGTCGGTCCTTCCAAACGCATGCAGGAAGTCTTTCGCCTGATCGAAATGGTCGCGCCCAGCACGGCTAGTGTGCTCATCACCGGTGAGAGCGGCACCGGCAAGGAGCTGCTGGCACGCACCGTGCACTCGCTGAGTCCTCGCAAAACTAAGCCGTTTGTCGCCATCAACTGCGCCGCCATACCAGAGACGCTGATCGAAAGCGAAATTTTCGGCCACGAAAAAGGAGCGTTCACCGGCGCAATGGAGCGGCGCACCGGCTGCTTCGAATTGGCCGAGGGCGGCACCTTGCTGCTCGACGAAATCGGCGAGATGCCGATCGGTACGCAGGCCAAATTGCTGCGCGTCCTGGAAGATCGCAAGCTGCGCCGCCTGGGCAGCAAGGGTGAGACGTCGGTCGATGTCCGGGTGCTCGCCGCCACCAATACGGTGCCGGAAGAAGCGGTGGCTCGGGGGCAACTGCGCAACGATCTTTTCTATCGCCTCAACGTTTTTAATATTCAGCTGCCGCCGCTGCGCGAACATAAAGACGATCTGCCCGCCCTGGTGCAGGCGCTGCTGGCTGACATGAACGAAAAGCACAGCCGAAAGGTGGGCGGGGTGAGCGAAGCCGTGATGCACGCTTTTCAATCCCATGCCTGGCCGGGCAACGTTCGCGAATTGCGCAATACCCTGGAACGGGCAGTGATCGTTTGCGATAGCGCACTGGTAGAACCCCGGCATCTGCCTCCAGGCTTTGGCCACGTTGTTCCCCGCGCTCCCGTGCAAGAAGCCAATGCCGTACGCCTGGGTGTCGGCACCACGGTGGGCGAGGCTGAGCGCCTGCTGATTTTGAAAACTCTGGAAGCGACCAACAATAACAAGACCCGCGCTGCCGAAATCCTCGGCATCAGCTTGAAGACGCTGCATAACAAGCTGAAAGAATACGGCGCGGCCGAAGCCGCCGCCGAAGCCGCCAGTTGACGCCATCCGCGTAAACACACTGCTATGTGATCTCCGTCCTAGCATCAATTTCTACCTGCTCCTACACTGAGCACGAATCTCAATCGGTTTCAGGTTGCTCCCAAAAGGCAACAGGGAATTCCGGTGCGATACCGGAGCGGTCCCGCCGCTGTAAGTGAGAAGGCAGCTTCCTAAATACCACTCGTCAGAAAATGCCGGGGAAGGTGGAAGATGCCGCCGAAGGCCTAGTCCTTCCGAACTCACGAGCCAGAACACCTGACTGAAACCCGCACTCAATGATCCCCGCGTGGAAACGGGGATGTGGGTTTTTCTTTTTTGGGGCAACAACACCCCCTCCAAACAACAAACATTGCGGCATTTGCATTTGTGCCCGAGTTCGCTCGCCGAACCCCATCGCACAAGTGATGCACGCCGCCATTGCAATTCGACTGCGCAACGAAAGGAGGTGATTCCATGAAGACGACGAAGCGGAGCGATGCGAAACGTCCCATCATCGCCACTCGCAAGAGCTGCAACCCCAACGGTACCGGTCTATCGCACTACGTCATGATGGACTCGAAGAAATAACCGCCGCCGCTAAACGGCCTTATCCCGAGGCGGACGGCAACCGTGCCCTGCCTCGGGCCTTACGTCACAGAGAGGATTTTTCCCATGACAACCGCAGCTACGGACCGATGCGCTTCTTCTCGCGGCCTGCAGTTCAACACCGGCAACGGCAATACCCTGCAACCGCTGGACATCGGCCATAACGATTACCTCGGATTGGTCGACCCCGACACCGCCTTCTGGGCCCTGATCCAAAAGGACAAACTTGGCGAAGCCCTGTCGCCCGGACCATTCTTGCAGCAGTATCGCGAAAAGGCCGCTGAGTTCGCCGCCGAGATGGACCGGTTCCGTTTTGCCGTGACGCCCTCTGCCGTGTACTTCAATCCCACCGAACGCTGCAATCTCAACTGCTCCTATTGCTATCTGCCGGAGACGCTACGCCAGGACGGTCGTCACATGCCGACCGCCGAGGTTCTGTCTGCCCTGGAAATCCTGAAGCGCTATTTCCTGTCGACCCTGCCTGCCGGATTCAAACCGCAGATCATCTTTCACGGCGCCGAACCCACCTTGAATTGGGAAGCTCTGCTGGCAGCGTTCGATCGCTATGGTGATGCCTTCCGTTTTGGCGTCCAGAGTAACGGCACCGTCTTGAGCGATGACCAATACGACGTCCTTATGAAGCGGGGCGTGGCTATCGGGCTGTCACTGGATTGTGCGGTGGATGAAATCGTCACTCGCACCCGCAAAACATGGGACGGTCACAGCATTTATGCCAAGGTCGTCCACTCCATGGAGAAGCTGCGCGGTTATCCCAATTACAGTGTGATTTGCACCGTGACTGGCGAGAACATGCATCAACTGGTCGAAACCGTGGACTTCTTTCACCAGAGCGGCGTCTCCACCTGCATGTTGAATCCGGTGCGCTGCACCCGCCAAGGCGCGCGCGACATCAAGCCCGCCGACCAAGACATCAGCCGTTATTATCTGGCCGCGTTAGACCGTACAGAGGAGCTTTATCGCGAAACCAATCGCCGTCTGGTAGTCGCCAATTTTGCCAATATTCTGATCGCGATTATGGCGCCGCAAGCCCGCCGCCTGATGTGCGACATCTCGCCCTGCGGCGGCGGCCGTTCTTTCTTCGCGGTCTCGGCCAATGGCGATGTTTTCCCCTGCAGCGAATTCATCGGCGTTCCCGCGTTCAACGGCGGCAATTTGTTCCACGACAGAATCGGCGCCATCCTGAAAACGCCGCCCTTCAAGCTGGTGACGGGACGCAAGGTAGAAGACATCGATCCCTGCCGCCGCTGCGCCGTCCGCCACTTCTGCGGCTCGCCCTGCCCGGCCGAAGCTCACCAGATGAATGGCGGAATGGATCGCACTGGGGCCTTCTGCGAACTTTACGAAGACCAGGTTCGCTATGCCATGCGGCTTATCGCCGACGATCGCCATAGCGCTTTTCTGTGGGACGATTGGGACCGCGACACCACCACCACCTTCGAATTAAACGCCTGCTAGGCGGGACAGTTGGTTGCGAGCTGGGTGCGGCGGATCGTGCGTCGCGAATGGGCCCCCAGAATTTGGACGGGCGGCGAAGAGCTGAAAATCTTCGCCGCAGTCGCCAACCTGGCCAGCCGCGATTGCTAACTACGGGAGTTCACCTGTAAAATATGTCCTTGCCTGCTACAACAGCGATGGACATTCGTCGGGTCGCTGAGATCGTGCCGAAGTGGCGGAATTGNNCGAGTCCCTTCTTCGGCACCAAGCTCCAAAGAGATTTTTCACTTCACATAAGAGCTTCCTCCCGATTCACTACAGTACGACCGATTCGAACCGTCGATCAGGTCTCCGACTTCTCACACATTTACTCACACAGTCACCTGTGTGATACTTAGTCGAGGGGTGTCACATGGCTACGAATCTCGCCCTCGACGACCACCTTATTGAGGAAGCCCGTACTGTTGGCGGACACAAAACCAAGCGTGAAGCCGTCACCGCGGCCTTGGCGGAGTACGTCCAGAAACGAAAACAGATGCGAATTGTCAACCTGTTCGGAAAGATCGACTACGATCCGGCGTATGACCATAAAGCAGAGCGGCGACGCAAACGATCATGATGGTGGTAGTCGATACTTCGATTTGGTCTCTCGCCCTGCGCCGTATTTCTCATGTAGTCCCGGCCGCACAATTGCGCCAGGTTCATCTCCTGCGGGAACTCATTGCGGAAGGCCGGGCCCAATTGCTCGGGGTCGTCAGACAGGAGTTGCTATCCGGGATCAAGCACCCTGAGCAGTTTGGGCGACTCAGGACACACTTGCGGTCCTTTCCCGATGTCGAAGTGGATCGCGATGACTACGAGCAAGCTGCCGAGATGAGCAATACTTGTCGAGCACGAGGTATCTCGGGAAATGCGACTGACTTCCTGATCTGCTCGGTTGCCTCAATCAGGCAGTGGGCGATCTTTACGTCCGATCGTGATTTCGAACGCTATGCGAAATACTTGCCTGTGACGCTTTACCCCTAGATTGCGGTTGGTCGCTTCTTTCATACCGCCGCAGTGTGCATGTGCTGCCCCATCGCCGGCGCATACTGGATCGCCAGCAGCGTCTCGTCGTCGAAACGCTCGCGCTTGCCGCGGAATTGATCAAGCTGCTGCTTGCAAGCGCCGACTAACTTTGCCGGGCATCCCACCCGATACTCCTCGATGACCCGTTGCAGCCGCTCTGCGCCGTATTCGTCGCCCCCATCGTTTTCCGCTTCCGAAATACCGTCGGTATAGAGCACCAGCGTGTCTCCCGGCAACAGGCGGGTTTGAGCCGCGCGAAATTGCTGATCGGCAAACATTCCCAGCGGCTGACTGGTGCTCTCAAACATCTTGGTCCCTGACGCTGCGGCCAGCAGAACGGGAAGATGGCCAGCGTTCACCATCTCCAACTCGCCGGCCGCCGTCGTCTTGCCGCAGACCAGCGTGGCGTACTGCGTGGGCAGCGTGCTCTGGCGGAAGAGCTGGTTGGCACGCGTCACCAGTTCTGCGGTGCCGAGACCAATGGGTATCAGAGAACGAAAGATGGCCCGCAGATTCGACGACAGCATGGCGGCCGCAACCCCCTTCCCCGACACATCCGCCATCACAAAATACAACTCGCCGTCGTTTCCAACGATCAGGTCACAGTAGTCGCCACCCACCACGCCGGCCGGCTGGTAGTGATAGAAAATGTCCCAACCCGCGAAGGCAAAGTCGCACGGCGGCAAGAGGCCCTTCTGGATTTGCGCCGCCAATTCCAAGTCATACTCCAGCGCCCGCTGCTGCTTCGGGGTCAGGCAGTCGAGACAAACTCTGGCCAGAGGGTTCTCCCGGATGACCTCTTCGTCCACCGTCCCCTGACAAACTTCGCATACGCCAAAGGCCCCGTGATCGATGCGATGCAGCGCGCTGTCCACTTCTTCCAGCAGACGAAGCATCCGCTCGCTCCGATTTTCGCCCAGCACATCGCTCAAGCGCGCCCGTCCGGCCAACAGTTGCTCGCGCACAGAATTTACGTAAGCCGTTTCCCCAATCGCCATGGCTAACCACCTTATAAGACTTAGAGGGTTATGGGTGATGTCAAGATGCAGTCTTTTTTTCTCCGGATCGAGCCCGCTCCCGCTGATTTTCTCCCCTAGGGAAACGACTCTACGCCCGTTCCCACGGGACAATCATCCCGCATGTTGCGGTCAAACCGATTCGCGGGGTAGGCAGTTCTTTTCACCTGTGAGGACACGGAGAGCACGGAGATTTATTAGTCTGTCATCCCGAGCGCAGCCGAGGGATCTGCGGTTCGCCGGCGTCGGCAAGAATATTCCTAATCGCAAAACTCTCACTTGGAAGGCGAAGGTTGAATCAATCGCTCCGAAGGCATTTTGCAGGAGGGAAAGAACCGCAGATCCCTCGGCTTCGCTCGGGATGACAAATTGAGGGTGGTTGCCGCACAGGGAGCGTTTAGCTGGCATTCGTGCTCGCACAGAAAAACGGCACTGCCCGGGAGATAACGTGACTCAATGCTGAATGCTGAATGCTGAATGCTGAGTGCTGATTGCTGAGTGCTGAGTGCTGACTGCTACTTCAGCAATCCCTCCACCACGCCGTAGCTCTCCGCCAGCGCCGCATCCAGCGCTGCCGGATCCTTGCCGCCGGCCTCGGCCATGTCGGGACGCCCGCCGCCCGAGCCGCCCACTTTCTTCGCGACCTCGGCAATGATCTTTCCCGCCTGCACGCGTGATGTCAGGTCCCTGGTCACGCCGACAATCAACGCGACGCGGCCGTCGCTCACCGATCCCAGCACCACCACGCCCGAGCCCAGCTTGTTGCGCATGTTGTCGATCAGCACCCGCAACTGCGCCCGCTCCAGGTTGTCGGCGCGGGTGGCCAGAACTTTCACGCCTTTCACCTCGCGCACATTCTCCGTCGCCGACGATACCGACGACGAGGCCGACTTCATCCGCACCTGCTCTAACTCTTTGCGCAGCTTTTTCAGTTCTTCGTCGCGGCGTTCCAGCTCGTGCTTCAGCGCCTCGGCAGGAGACTGATCGTCGCCGCCGCGCACCAGTGTCGAGACCACGTTCTCCAGCTGATGATCTTTGCGGAAGTGGCGCAGCGAGCCTTCGCCGGTCACCGCTTCCAGGCGCCGCACGCCGCTGGAGACGCTGCCCTCTTTCAATACTTTGATCAGGCCGATCTCGCCGGTCGCGCCGGTGTGCGTGCCGCCGCACAGCTCGGTGGAGAAGTCGCCAATGCGGATGACGCGCACCCGGTCGCCATACTTCTCGCCGAACAGCGCCATGGCGTGATACTCGTTGACCGCGACATCGATGGGCACGTCCTCGATCGTCTCGACGCGATCGTTGCGCAGCACTTCCCGGTTGGCCAGGTCTTCAATGTCCTGCAGCTCCTCGTCCGCGAGCGAGGCGAAGTGCGAGAAGTCGAAGCGCAGATGGCCAGGATCGACCAGCGAGCCTGCCTGCTTCACGTGCTTGCCCAGCACCTCGCGCAGCGCGGCGTGCAGCAGGTGCGTGCCAGTGTGGTTGCGCATGGTCGAGCGGCGCACTTCGTCGTTGACCATGGCATCGACTTTGTCGCCGACGCGGATGGTCTCACGAGCAATGATTCTGTGTGCCCGGACGCCTTGAACGGGCGAGTAGCAACCGCGAACCTCAGCGACCACCGTGTTGTGATCATCGCCGTATAACCAGCCGACATCGCCGACCTGTCCTCCGGCTTCGGCATAGAAGGGTGTGTGGTCCAAAATGACCTCGCCCTCCTGTCCCCTAGTGATGATAGGAGCACCTAGCCCAATATCCTCGGGCGGCGGTGATATGTCGAAGTGAGTACCAGGGCCGCCGCGTAGCCGATCTACCTCACTGCGTATGATGGCCAGCACTTCGGATCCGGTGGAGAGGGTCTTGTGGTAGCCCTCGAAGACCGTCGGGGGCAGCGATTGATAAACGGGGCGGGCCGAGGCTTTCGAACCACCTTTCCAGGAAGCACGAGCACGGGCACGCTGCTCCTCCATCGATGCATCGAATCCTGCAAAATCTAAGACCATGCCAGCGTCACGAACGGCATCCTCGATAAAATCCCGAGGAAGTCCCCAAGTGTCATATAACTTGAAGGCCTTCTCTCCGGGGAGAGTCACGCTGGTCGCACGAATAGCATCGAGAAAAACAGGCCACTCGTCGCCAAAATACCCAGGTGCTAATTCCTCTTGCTCTTCGCGGTTTAAAAAATCGCTGATGGAAAACCTGTCGGCTGCGGTCGTTATGTTCCCTTCATGAAGAAGAATCCTGTGTTCGAACATCGTATTTCGAATGGTCTCATCGTACGCAGACCTCTTCGCGGCACGAATCTCGCCCTGAAGATAGTCCATTCCCCTTCCGAGGATGCTGTTGAACCTTTCTTCTTCCCGCTTAATTATCGCGGCGACGCGGTCGGCACCCTCCACTAATTCGGGATACGCACTCTTCATAAGGTCCTGTACCGCGTAAACCATCTCGCCCATTACAGGTCTTGGCTCATGTGGCAAGCGAAGTGAACGGGCATGTCGCATCGCCCTGCGTAGAATCTTTCTTAAAACGTATCCGCGTCCTTCATTGGAAGGCATTACACCGTCGGATATGAGGAACGTTGCAGCACGCGAATGATCGGCAATGATTCGATAGGACGCATCCGACTTGGTTTTCCCATCGTGATACGGAACACCGACCAACTCCACCGCCCTGGTAATCAGCGGCGTGAACAGATCCGTGTCGTAGTTCGAAATCACGCCTTGCAGAACTGCGGTCACGCGCTCCAGACCGGCACCGGTATCGATCGATGGCTTGGGCAGCAGCCTGAACTCGGACCCTAAAACGCCCTCGCTCCTGACGCCTGCCTCGCGGTTGTATTGCATGAATACAAGGTTCCAAAGCTCAACATAACGACCGCAATCACAAGGGAATCTGCAATCCGTGTGGCCAGACTCGCTCGCCATCGGTCCCATATCATAGTGAATCTCGCTACACGGACCACAGGGCCCGGTATCCCCCATCTGCCAGAAGTTGTCTTTCATGCCCATCGGAAATATGCGTTCCTTTGGCACTCCCACTTGAAGCCAAAACTTCTCGGCGGCGTCGTCGCGCGGTATGTCCGCTCCTGGAATGTCTGCGCCTTCGAAGATGGTCACGTAGAGCTTGTCCTTCGGAATGCCGTACCACTCCGGCGAGGTGACCAGCTCCCACGCGTAGGCGATGGCGTCTTTCTTGAAGTAGTCGCCAAAGCTGAAGTTGCCCAGCATCTCGAAGAAGGTGTGATGGCGATTGGTGAAGCCCACGTTCTCCAGGTCGTTGTGCTTNNTGGTTCATGCCGGCGTTGGTGAACAGCAGCGTGGGATCGTTGGCCGGAACCAGCGAAGAGGAGTGGACTTCTTTGTGTCCCTTGGAGACGAAATAGTCCAGAAACATGCGGCGAACTTGCGATCCGGTGAGCTTGCGAGAGGGCATAGGGATAGGAAAATTCTACAGCAGTCGTCAGCCGTCAGCTATCAGCCGTCAGCTAGTGCGGGAAGCGTGTGATTCCGACGCAGACGATCTTGCCTCCGCCGGCGAACCGCAGATCCCTCGGCTGCGCTCGGGATGACAAACACTTAAGAGGGCCGGTGACAACTCAAGAAGGGGAGCAAGATCACAAATCGAGATCAAAATCTGTGAGAGTCAACGCCTCCAGGTTTGCGGGTTACTTTACGATTTGTCATCCCGACCGAGGACTTCAGTCCGAGCGGAGGGATCTGCGGTCTCGACGAAGTGTGATGGGGCACACAGCGCGCGTCAGCCAACGGTGCCACTATAGTCGAGGTGAAAGAACATCGTTACGCCGTCTACATTCTCGCCAGCCGATCGCACAACTTCTATGTCGGCGTAACCAATAGTCTCGACCGTCGCATGCGTCAGCACAAACAACATTTGTTCGAGGAGGGTTTTACCGCCAGGTACAACATTGAACGGCTGGTCTGGTATCAGATTTTCGGCGACATTCGAGAGGCCATCGCACGGGAAAAGCAAATCAAGCGCTGGCGCAGGGAGAAGAAGGTTCTGCTGATTGAATCATTGAACCCGACCTGGCAGGACTTATCGGAGGAATGGGGAAAGCCGATCCTGCCGCTGCGGAAGACCGCAGATCCCTCGGCTACGCTTCGCTCCGCTCGGGATGACAAATCATAAAGGACTACTGATGAGTGCTTGGATGAATGCTGGTGGCTGACGGATGAATGCTGACGGCTGAGTGCTGATGGCTTCTTCTCTTCCCCGCACCACCCTCGCCAATTGACCGCAGCCGCTATCCATCCCATAATCTTTGTGCCTGACGATTTTTCGCTACTCACAAGGTGGCTCGCCGTGAACAAACAAAACAAGAACGCCAGCCGTCCGTTCCAGACGGCCGGGGAGCGGCTCGACGACGTGCTGGGCGATGCCTCGCAACGCATCGAGCAGGAAACGCAGCTGCTGATCAAGTACATCAACGACGAACTGGTGCCGGCCATTCGCGACCATTCGACCAATGCGTTGCGGGTTGCCGGCGACAAGCTGAACCAGGTCGCCGACATGATGGACTCGAACAAACAAAAGAAGGGCTAGCTACGCGGGCCCCGCTGCTCACCTGCGTCGCCGCGGCGCTGCTGCTGCTTTCGGCCTGCGGCGGGCACAAGACCGCGCGCAGCCACCCTGTTCCGCCTCCGCCAACCATCGCTCCGGCTCAGCCCGCGCCCGCGGAAACTGCGACTGCGGAAAAGACGCCCAAGCCCCCGCACAACGTCAAGCCCATCTACGTTGAGACCGGGTTGGCCAGCTGGTACGGGCCTCCGTATAACCGCCGTCGCGGCGCCAATGGCGAGATCTACGACCAGAACGCCATGACCGCGGCGCACCGCACGCTGCCGCTGAATTCCATGGTGCGGGTCACCAATCTTAGCACCGGACATGTGGCCATGGTGCGCATCACCGATCGCGGGCCGTTCGTGGAAGACCGCATCGTCGATCTCTCGCTGGCTGCCGCTAGGGCCGTCGATGTCTGGCAGCCAGGCACGGCCGAGGTGAAGCTGGAAGTGTTGTCGGCACCCGCGCCCATAGCGCAAGGCGGCCGCTGGTGCGTACAGATTGGCGCCTTCCACCGCGAGAGCGAAGCGCGCAAGCTGAAAGAAAAGCTGCAAGACCGCTACGAGACGGCGAACGTGATCCAGTTCACTGGGCCCACGGGCGAGTGGGTCCGCATCCGCCCTGAAGGCGATGACAAGCGCGTGGCCGAAGAAGTGGCCGGCAAGACGCACGTCAAGGAAGGCGGAGTGTTTCTGGTCAGGCTGGATTAGATCAGTTGCCGGTTGTCAGTTTCAAGCTGGCCCTCAGCACTCGGCTCTAGTTCTCCGGCGTTTGTCTTGAGACTCTCTGGGCGGGAACCGGCGATCTCTCGGCTCCGCTCGGGATGACAAATAATGAAGGACAACCGTTAGCGGATTGAATACCGAGTGCTGATAGTTGACGGCTGATAGCTACGTGCTAATTGCTAGTTCCTTTTCTCCATTTTCCGCTATTCTGTGACCAGCAAAATTCCCGCGGATTTATGACGACCAAATTTCCCGCTTCATTCGATCGCAAGTTCATCCCGCTCACCACGCGCTTCGATCATGCCCTGCTGTTCGCCTCGCAGGTGCATCGCCATCAGGACCGCAAGAAGAGCGGCATTCCTTACCTGTCGCATTTGCTGGGCGTCGCCTCCATCGTGCTCGACTACGGCGGCGACGAGGAGATGGCCATTGCGGCGCTGCTGCACGACGCTGTCGAGGACCACGGCGGACGTCCCATGCTGAAGGTGATCGAGCAAATTTTTGGAGCGCGCGTGGCCAAGATCGTGGACGGATGCACCGATTCCTACGCGGTAGATCCGAAGAAGAAGGAGAGTTGGGAGCGGCGCAAGTTTCGCTACCTGCATCGCGTTTGTCACGAAGACGCCGAGACCCGCTTCGTGTCGGCGGCCGACAAGCTCTACAATGTGCGCGCCGTCCTGCGCGATCTGCGCTATGACGGCGAAGTTGCCTTCGCCCGCTTCTCGGCTCCCAAGGCAAAGACGCTGTGGTACTACCGTTCGCTGGTAAGGGAATATCGTCTGGGCGGGGTGACTCATCGGCTCAAGCCGCTGATCGACGATCTGGACCGCGTAGTGACCGAAGTCGAGCACCTCTCCGGATTGCTGGCCAAACCGCTGCCTCTGCCGCGCAGAATCACGACCAAGCTCAAGGACAAGCGCTAGCGGACTTCAGCTCGCGTCTGTGCGCCGCGCTACAATCTTCTGTTAGACCGCGAGGAGCCTGTGTCCACTACCGAAGCCGAGCGCATTACCGAACTGTTGAAAACCGCCAAGACCATCGCCGTTGTCGGACTCACCGACACGCCCATGCGCCCGAGCTACGGTGTCTCGCACTACATGCTTTCACGGGGATACCGCATTATTCCCGTGAATCCCAAGATCACCGATTGGATGGGCGAGAAGGCTTACTCGTCGCTGCTCGAGGTGCCGGACAAGATCGACATCGTTAACGTGTTTCGCCGGTCGGATGCCGTACCAGACGTGGTGGAACAGGCGATCCAGATCAAGGCTCCAGCGATCTGGATGCAGGAGGGCGTGATCCACGAGGAAGCCGCCGAGAAGGCACGCCAAGCGGGCATCTTCGTCGTAATGGACCGATGCATTTTGAAAGAGCATCGCAAGCGAGAGTAAGAAGGCTGTTCACCACAGAGACACGGAGGCACAGAGAATTTCTAGTCTTTCTGGGCGACCTCAATCCACGATGGGTCCCGGCACGCTCTTGAATGAAAACGTCTCCGCAACTGACATTTTTCTGTTAGGCCATAGCTGGTGAAGTTGGAAACCCGGATCTTAATTTTCTGATTTCTTCTCTGTGTCTCCGTGTCTCTGCGGTGAAATTGCCTTTGCCTTCCTGATCTCTTCCAGCCGCGCTTTGATGCGCTTCTCAATGCCTTCTTCCGTTGGATGGTAGTACACGCGGTCCTTCAGGTTGTCGGGCAGGCATTGCATGTCGGCCACTTTCGCTTCCAAATTGTGCGCATACTGATATCCCTCGCCGTAGCCAAATGCTTTCATCAGGCCTGTCGGGGCGTTGCGCAGATGCAGAGGCACGGGATCCTGCGCCGTACGTTCTACGTCTTCCTGCACCTCGCCATAGGCGGCGTACACGGCGTTCGACTTGGGAGCAGCGCAGAGATAGACCACCGCCTGCGCCAGCGCGAGGTCGCCTTCGGGGATGCCGAGAAAATCAAAAGCGTCACGAGCGGCAAGCGTGATGCCGAGCGCGTTGGGGTCGGCCAGACCGATGTCTTCGACCGCCATGCGGACCACCCGGCGCGCGACGTAGAGCCGGTCTTCGCCGGCTTCCAGCATTCGCGCCAGCCAATAAAGCGCGGCGTCGGGATCGCTGTTGCGCACACTCTTGTGCAGCGCCGAGATAAGGTTGTAGTGCTCCTCGCCCGTCTTGTCATACTTCAGCACGCGCTTCTGCAGCGCGTCGGTAACGATGGCATCGGTGATGCGGGGCCCGACGTCTTTAGCTTGCTGCTCAACGGCGAGAGTTGCCGCTATGTCGAGAACGTTGTAAGCGCTGCGAGCGTCTCCGCTGGAGTACGCCGCGATCTTGCGAAGCGCAGTCTCTTCCGCCTCGACGTGCAGCTCGCCCAGACCTCGCGCTTCATCGTGTAGCGCCCGCTGCAGCAGGCCCACAATCTGCTCTTCGGTCAGCGGCTTGAGTATGTATACCCGGGTACGCGACAGCAGCGCCGAAATAATTTCGAACGAAGGATTCTCGGTGGTGGCGCCGATCAGGCGGATGCTGCCCTTCTCGACATAGGGCAGAAACGCGTCTTGTTGGGCTTTGTTGAAACGATGTACCTCATCGACGAAGACGATGGTGCGGGTACCGTATTGCCGGGCGCGTTCGGCGTCGGCCATGACCTGCTTGATTTCTTTGATCCCGCTGAGGACGGCAGAGAACTCAATGAAGTCGGCGTGAGTCATGCGGGCCATGATCTTGGCCAGCGTGGTCTTACCGATGCCTGGAGGGCCCCAGAAGATGAGCGAGCCGGTGTCGTCGCGCTCGATCTGCACACGCAGCGACTTGCCGGGGCCGAGAATGTGCTCCTGACCGACAAACTCGTCGAGCGTCCGCGGGCGCATGCGATCAGCCAGCGGACGGGACTTGTCGACGGCGTCATCGGGCGGCGGGTTGGTTTGGAACAGACCCAAAGGCTTCGCTCACCACAGAGACACAGAGGCACGGAGGATTGAGATCATAGAACTCTTCGGCGAATCCCATTCTTGAGCACGGGAACATTGAAATTGATAAGTAACCCGACACGAAGACCAGTCAATCGCAAGTACGTTATGAGTTGCGCCTGGTGTACCGGCGGCAGATCTTGAACAGCCTTTAGCTCGACGATGATTCGCTCGGCAACAATCAGATCGATGCGGTATCCGTAATCCAGTTTGAGGCCCTTGTAGACCAGCGGGAGATCAACTTGCTGAACGAAAGCGATGGTTCGCAAAGCCAGTTCCCGGCACAAGCAGGCCTGATAAGCCGATTCCAGCAGGCCCGGACCTAAAACACGATGCACATCTATTGCCGCGGCAATAATTTCGCTCGCAAGCGATCGTTCTGCGTGAACCGGCAAGCGTGCCTTGCTCGCTGGATTTTCTGGAACTGTTACCGGGAGAGTGGACACATCGCCTTTCCAATTCCATCGTACTTGCTTGTTAGAAATGATTCTATTCCTCTCAGCCTCGGTGCCTCAGTGTCCCTGTGGTTCATCGGTTTTGGCTCTTTGCCGGGCCGCTTCGTACAACATGATCGACGCTGCAATGCCTGCATTGAGCGACTCCACGCGCGGCGACTGCGGAATCATGACCATCTCATCCGCCTGCGCCAGCACGTCCTTGGGAACACCCGCTCCTTCGCTGCCCACGACGAATGCCAGCGGTCCGCGCAGGTCTGCGTCGGAGATTGGGATGCCCTCATGTGACGACGTGGCCAGCACTCGCACTCCCAGAGCTTTGATCTGCGGCAGTGCTTCCGCCAGTTCGACTTTCACCGTCGGCAGACGAAACAACGATCCCGCCGAGGCCCGCACTGCCTTCCAGTTCGACGGACTCACGGTCTTCTCGCCAAGTAGGAATCCGGTCACGCCAAAGGCCTCGGCTGATCGCGCAATCGTTCCTAGATTTCCCGGATCCTGTAGTCCGGCGGTGATTACTAGCAGTACCGGTTGAGCAATCAGCACATCCTTGAAGTTGAACGACTTCACCCTCACCAACGCGGCTACGCCCTGCGGAGTCTCGCTGGGAACGGCGCTGGCAAAAACCTCGTCCGGCAGCAGCAAAGTTTCTGCGTGGGACGACAATTGCGGCAGCAGCTTATGCGCGCGCTGGCGCCCAGACTCGCTGAAAAATACCGCGCCCAGCCGCAATCCGCTGCGCATCGCCTCTTCCACCAGGTGCATACCTTCGACGGCAATCTCGCCCTGCTCGTTGGGTGTGGCTTCCGCGAAGGCGCGGCGCAATTCTTTCACGCGCGCGTTTTGACGGCTATCGATGCGCCGCAAGCGATCGTCGAATTTTGCCGGAGGAGTCATCGTGCCGATGCAAACCGGCGTATATCGTACACCGTCGATCTGTCCCGAATCGGTACAGTGTCACAGGGCTGCTCGTGATAATCTGCTGTGTTGCTGTCGCACGGAGCGATGTGTTAGGTTCGCTTCTCAACCCTGCTTACAAAGAGAAGACACCGGTGCGTCCCGAAATCATAAAGATCAACTGTAAAGAGCCGGAAGCATCCCTGGTCACCTACGCGGCGGAGAAGCTGCGCGCCGGGGAAGTACTGGGCATGCCGACCGATACCTTCTACGGTCTCGCTGTCGATCCCTTCAATCTTCATGCGGTCGATCGCGTTTACGAGATCAAATCGCGGTCACGGCACAAGCCGCTGTCGCTGTTGATCGAATCGGTCGACCAGGCTGCGGAGTTGGCGTGGCCGGTCCCCGAGATCTTCTATCTGCTGGCGCGCCGCTTCTGGCCGGGCCCGCTGACCATGATCGTGAAAGCCGACCCCAAGCTGCCGCTGAAGGTGACCGCCAACACGGGCAACGTGGCGCTGCGGGTGCCGGCAGCAGAAGTCCCGCTAGCCATCATCCGCTCGGCGGGGCTGCCCATCACGGCAACCTCGGCGAACCTGCATGGCGAATCCGAGTGCACTTCGGCGATGCAGGTGCGCGATCAGTTGGGCGACTGCTTGTCGATCATCGTGGACGGCGGCCCGTCTCCCCGCGACATGCCCTCCACCATCATCGATCTGACCAGCGAAGGTGGGGCTTGGCGACTGCTGCGGCACGGCGCCATTCCTGAAGAACAGATCATCGAGCTGTTGGGGCAGGAGTAATCGTCACGGCGGTTCAGATACGCAAATCCCATCCCGTCCGCTGGATTATGGGTCTCGTAATCCTCGGCGTGATGGGATTTCTGCTTTACACCAGCGCACAAATCATGCGTGAGGCGGGCGTCGACGAAGAGCACCCGGTCGATGCCATCGTGGTATTTGGCGCCGCCGAATATGTGGGCCATCCTTCACCCGTATATCGGGCGCGCTTGGACCACGCCTACGACCTGTTTGAGCGAGGTTTGGCGCCGGTCATCATCACCACGGGAGGGGCGGGCAACGATCCTCATTTCAGCGAAGGCCAAGTTGGCCGCGACTATCTGGAATCGCGTGGCGTGCCCGACGGTAATCTCATCGCCGAAACCCAGGGCGGTGACACGGACCAATCGGCCCAGCGAGTCGCAGTCATCCTGCGCGCCAACGATATGCGCCGCTGCCTGCTGGTGAGCGATGCGTACCACATGTTCCGGGCCAAGCAGATGATGGCCGCGCAAGGTATTACGGCGTACGTCTCGCCGCGGCCGGGCTCGATTCCCAAGACCTCAGTGGGGCGATTTGTGGCGGCGTTACGGGAAAGCTTCAGTTATTTGCTGTATCGAGCCCATGTGCGGTGAGGCCGCAGTTCGCCATTCGCTCTTCGCTTTTCGCCAACGGGAATTCGCCTTCGCGATCCGCTTCTTACGCGACGGCTCTTAGCCTTTAGCTGTTAGGGAAACTCTGATTAAGTGTGATTTCTTGAAGGGGACGGCCTTGAGGCCGTCCGTAAATGCCGNNGACTTAATCAGAGTCTCCTTAGCTCTTAGCAAACAAAAATGCTGAACTGCGGTTCCAGGAGCGGTGTTTCTACGCCATTCGCCTGCGCCTCAGAGCACCAGAGGTGATCGCCGAAAGGGTCAGCTAATAGCTAAAGGCGAAGAGCTAAAAGCCCAAGCGGTAAAGATGGCACCTGCGGAATAGCGAAGAGCGAAAGGCGAAAAGCGGCTACCTTACCAGCGCCAACACCCGCGCCGGGCCACCCGAGCCGTTCTCCAGCTTGACGGGCGCGACCACGACCGTTGCTCCAGCCGGAGGCACCAGAGCGAGATTGGCGACGTTCTCCAAGTGATAGACGCTTTCCTGCGAGGTGAAGTAGTGAACGGGGTAGGTGGTGGTCGCGCCCTTGTCGACGCTCATGGTGTCGATGCCAAGGCCGACCACGTCGCGGGTCTTGACCAGAAATTTGGCGGCTTCCAGCGAAAATCCGGGATAGTGCGTCAGATGATCGCTTTGCTCGTTGCGAAATTCCCGCTGCGAGTTCCAGCGCTCATCCCATCCGGTGTAGGCCATCACCACCGCACCCTCGGGAATCTGCCCATGCGCATCTTCCCAGGCAGCGACGTCCTGCACGCTCACTTCGTAGTCGGCGTTGTTCTTCGCGGCATTGCGCACATCGAGAATCACTAGCGGGCGTACCAGTCGCTCAGCGGGAATTTGGTCTACCGTCCACATGCCCGCGGCAAAATGTGCCGGCGCATCGAGATGCGTGCCGTAATGTTCCTCCGTACTGAAGTGACGCGAGTAGTATCCGTCGTGCTCTAGATTGCCGAGATCGGTCGCCTGGAACGGCGACTTTTCAGTGCCTTCCCAATTGGGCGAGCGGTCGTTCAGAGTGTGGGTAAGATCGATGACGGCGCGATGCGCATTGGGATTGGACATGGAAGGTTTGCGCGCGAACAGCAAGAGCGCCAGCGCCAGACTACAGCCTATCGCAAATGTCTTCCAGTTCAACATGCCGATCGAGGCAAAAGCCTCTGTGAAAGATGCCGGTCAAGCGTTAGACGGTTCCCGGAATCAGAGGTAACAAAAAAGAGAACACGGTTCACTGGCGAAAGATGCGGCTGGTGTGGATAACCCCGGCGAAGGCCCTGCGTGGCGATAGGGGTCCTTCGGCAAGCTCAGGGCAGGCACTTCGACTCCCGGCGTGCAAGAACCGCACGCCCGCGCTCAGGATGGCACCTCGGGGATTGGTAGCCGAACGCCGATGGCTGATGGCTGACGGCTACTTACTCCTCTCCAGCGCAAAGCTGAACCACAGCGGATTCGACCCGTTGTAATCGACGCCTGAGCGTTGCTGAGTTGTGAAGCCCATGTGTTCGGCCTGCAGCGAGCAGCCGTTGCAAGGCTTCTCCACGATGATCTGGTAGCGGCCATCGCGCTTGGAATTTGCCGTGCCGATAACCGCGCCGCTGCCATCGGTCAGCGTGACTTTGGCGCGAGGCACGGGCCAGCCGGCTTCGTCGGTCACCACGCCTTGCAGCTTTCCGCGCGGCGGCAGGCCTTCTGGAAGGTAGTCGCGGAACATGTATCCTGGACCGCGCAGTGGATGGCCGCCCATTTGTCCGGTGACCTTGTCGTGTTCCAGCGCCAACACGCCGTTCACGAAGACGTACTCGAAGCCGACCGAAGGTTTGTTGGGATCGTCGAAGGTTGCCGTGTCGCGCACTTTCTCGGGATCGAAGATGGTGATGTCGGCGAAGTAGTCGGTGCGCAGCAGGCCGCGATGGTCAAGCTTCTCACGTTGTGCGGGCAGCGAGGTGAATTTGCGAATCGCGTCTTCCATCCGCAGGTTGTGTTCCTCACGTACATACTTGCCGAGGATGCGCGCGAAGCTGCCATAAGCGCGGGGATGCGACTTGGACTCGCCCAGCGGACCGGTGGGGTTGACCGCGCCGTAGTCGGTACCGACGCTGACCCAAGGCTGTTGCATGGCCAGCTTCACGTCGGCTTCGCTCATCAGGAAGTACACCGCGCCTACGTTGTCGCGATCGGCAATGACCAGGTCTATCAAGGCATCCAGCGGTTCCTTGTTGTCCATCTTGGCGATCTGGGCGATGGTCTTACCTTCATACCTGCGCAGCTCAGGATTCAGCACCGAGATCACCAGCACGCCGTCGGCGCCGCCCGCACCGAGCCACAGATTCTCGAAAGAAGTACTGGGCGCCATGACTTCTTGGCGAATCTGGGTGCGAACCTTGGGATCTTTCAGCCGCTTGAGGAACGCATCCGGGCCGCCCGCGTGATACTTCGCAG
The DNA here is from genome assembly GCA_003165795.1 of Acidobacteriaceae bacterium. Classification (GTDB taxonomy): domain Bacteria; phylum Acidobacteriota; class Terriglobia; order Terriglobales; family Acidobacteriaceae; genus Bog-257. Next base: position 34,037 of record PMWW01000206.1, on the reverse strand, counting down.
GAATCACTGCGCCCAGCGATGTGGCGGCTCCGGCGTAGGGATACTGATCAGCCGTAGCATCGACACCGCTGGCACGCGCCTGCTCGATGGCGGCGATCACTTGCGGCATCTTGCCCCAGTTTTGTTTTCCCGCGACTTTCAGATGAAAGATCTCCACTGGGATGTTGGCTTCGCGGCCGATCTGGAACGCTTCGTTCAGCGCGTCCGTTTCGACGTCGCTTTCATTGCGGATGTGCGAGGCGTAGATGCCGCCCTTCTTGGCCGCGACCTTGGCCAGCGCGATCAACTCATCGGTCTTCGCGTAAGAGCCGGGAGCGTAGATCAGCGCGCTCGACAATCCCATCGCGCCGTCGCTCATGGCATCGTCCACCATGATCTCCATTTGCTTCAGCTCGTCGGCGGTAGGAGCGCGGTCTGCCGTGCCGATTACCATGTGACGAACCTGCGCCGCGCCCACATACGTTCCCAGATTGATCGCGCTTCCCTGCTTGGTCAGGCGCTCGAAATACTCCTCCAGCGAGGTCCAATCCGGAGTGAGATGGAAGTGCTGGTAGTAATCCGCGTGCTCCTGATTCAGCACGTCGTTGGTGGGAGCGATGGTGTCGCCTTCGCCGGTGATCTCGGTAGTGATGCCTTGCGTCAGCTTGCTGACCGCCTGCTTGTCGATGAGCAGGTTGGTTTCCGACTGGCCGAGCATGTCGATGAAGCCGGGCGCGACGATCAGACCTTTGGCGTCGATGGTGCGCTTGGCGACCAGCGTGGGATCAGCCTTGCCCACGAATGCCACGCGATCTCCGATGATGCCGACGTCGGCGTAGATCCAGGGATTGCCGCTGCCATCGATGACGCGGCCATTGCGGATGAGGTAGTCGAATTCCTGGCCGAAGATAGGGAGCGTCAGGGTGAGGAACAGCCAGAGCAGGAGGAGTTTCGTTCGTAGCAAGCAAGTTCCAGAACCATAGACCTTAGGAAACCCCGAAGGCTCACACTGAACTCCGAGATTACACGCTACGAGTTTCTCATTGTCGCGGTTCGCTGGCGTCCTTACAATGATGTTACGGTTTAATGATCTGCTCATGATTCAATTTGCCCCGTCACCTGGGATGGTGTTGATGTGCGACTTCCGCGGTTTCATCGAACCTGAAATGACGAAGGTTCGCCATGTCGCGGTGCTTTCGCCTAGGCGACGTCGCCAGCATGGAACTTGTCTTGTCGTTCCTTTCAGCACTGTGGCCCCGAACCCGGTCGAGTCCTACCATCATCGGATTCCGGCGAACTCATACACCTTCTTCAAGCGCGATACCGATGTATGGGCTAAGGCCGATATGATCACACACGTCTCGTTGGTTCGGCTAGACCGTGTATTGGATGGAGGAAAATACGGTTCTCCCCGTCTGCATCCGTCAGACTTGGAATGCATCCAATTAGCTGTGTGGGAAGCATTGGCCAAACCGTTTCCTTTGCTTCTAGCTGGTTCGGAATCCTTGCAACAGCTGAGACCTCGGTGATTGAGGACCTCGAAATTCCGTTTGACAATCCACCGGATAAAGGGTAGTAATTAATTAGTTGTTCCCGTTAAATCGGGCTTGTATAACGTGACGCCCCAGATGCCTATGCGTTTGGGGCGTTTTGATTTGTCCGCCAGTTCGTCCTATCAGAGCCCCACGCGCCGCATCAACATTGCCACCACGAGCGCCAGGTCGGCGGCGCAGACAGTACTCACAAAATTCACCGAGTTATTCCCCATTTTGCCGGCGTTTTCCCAGGTCGCGCCCATGACGCTGTCAAGGAACATGCCGCTGATACCGGCGAGTGCGATAACCGGAGTCCAGTGCCAATCTACCAAGCCGCAACTGGCGCTCACCCACGACACGATGCAGGCCGCCACGCATCCGGCGAGGGTACCTTCGACGCTAATAGCGCCGTTGGTGCCGATGGGGGCCTCGCGAAAGTCGGTAATCATGTAAGCGCCCCGGCCGGTTGCCTGGCCTACTTCGCTGGAGACAGTGTCGGCGGCCGCCTCAGCCAATGCAGCCATGGCGCCCACCAGCAGGAGTTCACTGAGTTCGGGAAACCAGATCACGGGCAGCGTGCACAGGGCGGCGGCGCCGAGGTTCGCGCTAATTTGCGACGCGGTGCGGCCACGACGGCGCTCGGCAACGCCCAACCGCTGCTTGCGCTGGTATCCCCAGCGGGTGGAGATCAGGGTCAACAAGAATACGGTGACCAAAGGAATGAAGCCGGGAAATCCACAGGCCAGCATCAGGATAAATGCCACTAGCACGCCGGCGAGCGCGCCTCCGTCCGTAACCGAGCCCATGGCGCGAGCCACCACCGCGAATCCGATGGCCACCACTGCGGCAGGCAAACCCCTTGAATGGATGAGACTGGTCACGCGTGTCAGGCCAGTATCGCATGGCGCGAGAATCCCCGCGCTGCGGTTTGTCCGGCCCGCCAAGACCGCAAGTCTTGCCCCCAGGTGCATCCTATCCACGGGCCGTTACCAGCTCGGCACCTGGCCCATCCTAAGGAATAGCGCTTGACGAACCCCAGGCGAGCGCCGGATGATATTATGCCCTCTTTTCCACCGGGCAGTTTCTCCGGAAAAGGATGAAAACATGGCTTCTTCCGTATGGTCAGGATATTTGACGTTCGGACTGATCTCGATGCCGGTGCGCTTGTTCTCAGGCGCGCGCGGCAACCACATTTCGTTCCACATGCTGCATCGCGACGACAACACGCGGATCAAGCAACAGCTTTGGTGTCCGCATGACGAGCGGGTGGTGGAGCGCAGCGAGATCGTAAAGGGTTACGAATATCGCAAGGGCGAATACGTCATCATCGAGCCCGACGAGATCAAGAAGATCGAGCCCAAGACCGCCAAGGCCATGGAGATCCTGGAGTTCGTCAAGGCTGGGGAAGTCGATCCCATCTACTTTGAGTCATCCTACTTCATGGTGCCGGAAGAGGCAGGACGTCGTCCCTACGCGCTGCTGGCCAAGGCGCTGGAGGAAAGCGAGTACGTCGCCATCGCCAAACTGACCATGCATAACCGCGAGTACACGGTGTTCCTCCGTCCCTACAAGGGCGGCATGATGCTGCACACCATGTACTACAAGGACGAAGTACGGGACTTGGACAACTTTGGCCGCCCCGATGTCGAGCTGAAGGACGCCGAGGTAAAGGTCGCACACCAGTTGATCGAGGCGCTTGCCGGTGAATTCGATCCCGAGAAATACCACGACACCTTCGAAGAGAACCTTAAGACTTTGATCAAGGCGCGCCTGGAAGGCGAAGAAGTTACCACCATCGAGAAGCCGCGCAAGCCTGCTCCGGTAGTCGACTTGATGGCCGCGCTTAAAGAGAGCTTGGCGCAGATGCCGAAGAAACCGCCGCAACGCGTCGAGGCAGCTCAGCGCGAGTCGGAGATCAAGGTCGTGGCCAAGGGCGGGACTTCGAAGAAGTTACGCCGGAAGCCTGCGGCGTAAGGCTCCTGGCAGTTTGCTGAAAAACTGAGAAAAGCAGAACCTCCCCGGCTGAAGCCGGTTCGGGATGACAAAAAAAGGGCTACACGGCGCCGCTGAAGCTGCGCCCCTTCAAGACATTTTCAAACCCGACTTCTCCAGCAAACTGCCAGCTCAACAAAGAGGGCGACTGCTCGTAGCGTCTCTTTGCCGGTGTTGGCAAGGTCGTGACGGACACCTGTGGGCAGAACGAACACGCTGCCCAACAGACGGACGGATCGTCCTCTCCCCAAACTTTGGTACGCCCCAGCTTTTCGAACGCGACCACGACTTTGTCTACCCCTTCGGACTATCCCATTCCTGTACTCATGACTTCCTCCCCGCCGGGAACCATCGCAGCACATAAGTGATTTTTCGTGGAGCTTGAAGGTCTGACCGGAAGCGGCGGCTATACACCATTGACGTGCATTCATCGGAGCGATCTCTAGGGTTTTTGATGGAAAATACAACTAATCTGGACGTTCATTTCACCACCAATGGCAATCGGGAAGAGGGGTGAGAACTAGGATTGGTGGCCCCTTAGCTTGTTATGACTGCCTCCTAAACCAATTTGCCGCATGCTCCCACTATTGTGCTACATATAATCGACGAGAAGGTGTTATAGCGTAAGTGAGCAGCATCATCTGGCCAACTATGAAATCTCCGACAAGAACCACCATCCGCATCTCAGTGGTGGAAAGCGATCCGGTTCGGTTATTGGGGCTTCGTTCCATCTTCGCTTCCCAGCCTGACATGCAGGTCCACGCCGCCACCGTTCCCGCTGTCCTACATAGCCCGAACGAAGACATCATCCTGATGACCGCCAGCAACGGGGCGGCATTTTACGCCGCCATGTCCGCGCTGAAAGCGGTGCGTCCGGGTATCCGGATCATCGTGACCGGGCCGGGCAGCCGCGACGAAGACATCCTGCGAGCGGTCACGACCGGAGCCAAGGGTTACGTTTCCGAGGAAGCATCGCCGGAGGAATTCAAGCATGCGATCCGCGAAGTGCACGCGGGTTCGGTATGGGTCCCGCGACGAGTGTTGGCGACCTTCATCGAACGCGCCACGGCCTCGGCCCGCAAGGTGCAGCCGCAGACCGACGACAAAATCAGCGACCGCGAGCGTGAAGTGCTGCGCCTACTGGTGTCAGGTTGTTCCAATCGGGAGATCGCGGGCGAGTTGGGGATTGAAGAGCGTACGGTGAAGGCGCACGTCGCGCAGCTGCTGCGCAAAGTCGGCGTGCAGAACCGAATTGCTCTCTCGGTCCACGCGGTGACTCATTCTCTGCTTTCGACGAACCAGTAAGGCCGAGGTTAGGACCTTTGCGCCGGGGAGTTACCGAACGGGCGTTCTATTACTAAAGTACAATTACCCTACCTGTACTTCCGTTATCTTGCGCGAATTACTTGCGCGTTCCATACTGCATTCACCTACCACAGAACCTGGGAGACAGGGTTGGAAGAGGTTACGAGGGTCTCCTCTTCCAGCCCTCATTTTTTGTGGCGACAAGGTTTATGCGGTGACAAACTGAGGCTTATCCTCCGGGCTGGCTGGTTGCTCTTAAGTAACTCCGCTCCGCAACTAAGGGACACTAAAGAGTAACCAGCCAAACGCTTTCTTCACGCTCGATCCCCAATCAAACACTCTAAGATGAATTCGGTCGGCCAATACTGGCCAGACTACCGTCCCTGATCGGAGTGGAGCGATGAAAAAGACCTTTGTGGCATTGACGGTCCTGTTTTCGATGGCAGTGTGTGCCGCCGGATCGGACCGGCGAGACGCTGACCTTGACCGGATTCAGACCGCCAGCACCGTCCTCAGCCAGATCATGTCCGCCCCGGACCGCGCCATACCGGACGGAATCATGTCTGGCGCCAAGTGCATTGCGATTATGCCGTCAATGCTGAAGGCCAGTTTCGTGTTCGGCGCCAATTACGGTAAAGGTGTCGCCACCTGCCGGACCGAGCATGGCTGGAGCGCTCCCGCATTCTTCAAGCTGACCGGCGGCAGTTTTGGCTTTCAGGCCGGAGGCCAGGCGTCGGACCTGGTGTTGATCGTCCGCACCGATGACGGCATGCAGCACATGCTGCAGAGCAAGTTCAAGCTGGGAGCCGATGCTTCCGCCGCCGCCGGGCCGGTGGGCCGCGATGCCCAGGCGATGACGGACATCACACTGCGCGCCCAGGTGCTCACTTATTCGCGCTCGCGTGGGCTTTTTCTGGGCATTTCATTGAGCGGTGGTGTCATCAAGCAGGACCAGGCCGACACCCAGGCGTTCTACGGCAAAGATTGGTCTTTTTACTCGCTGCTGAATGGGCAGGTTCAGCCTCCCACGGACGCCGACGTTCTGCTGCGCACGGTGGAAAGATACGCTCCCACTCCGCGCCCGAAAATCGCGCCGGCCGCGGCCGCACTCGAACCTCCTGCGCCGTTAATGGCACAGCCTGTAGATCCGGCACAGGTTTCGGCCGCGCCCTCGCCAACTCCGGTGATGGCGGCGACTTCACAGCCAGCAGCAGTTCCGGCGCAGACTGTCTATTCCACCTCCCGGGCTGCAACTCCAGCAATCAGTTCCAGTGCGACAGATGCGGCCACGGTGACCACGCAGACGTCGGCAACCCAGACCACCGTGGCAACAACCCAGTCAACCGTAGCCACGCCAACAACGCGGGTAATGGGAACGCCAGACGCGACGACAGTGCCGGCGGCTCCGGCCTCCGCACCGGTTCCGGCTTCGACGGCAACGCCGGTGGCAACACCTGCGCAAACTCCGGCGACGGGCGCGACCGGCGGACGGTAAGCCTGCTTATTCTCTTCTAGGCGGTGGCTTCGGCCGCCGCCTTTCTATTGGCGCAACCGTCTGCAGTTTGACCGCGATTTTTCCCGGTGCTAACGTCAAAGCCGATACCTCTGATGGGTCATAGGCTGCAATATTGGCCGGTTGCGCTGTTGGTGCGCTTGATCGGCGCATTGCCCCGTCCGCTGGCCCGTGGGGTTGGAATTCTGATTGGCGGACTGGTCTATCGTCTGCATCCTCGCCTGCGCCGCGTCGGCTTGCGCAATCTGGAGCTGGCTTTCCCGGAGAAATCGCTGCACGAGCGGCGCAAGATTTTGCGCGGCGTTTACGTATCGCTGGGTCGTCTGCTGGGCGAAGCCTGCCTCTTTCCCCGTTACACCCGACGCAACGTTTCGCAGGTCGCCGTCTATCAAGGTGTCGAAAATTTCGAGGCTGCCGAGAAGCGCGGCAAAGGAGTGCTGCTGCTGACCGGCCACTTTGGCGGTTGGGAGGTCGGTTCCTTCTTCCACTCCCTGCAAGGTCATCCCATGCAAATCGTGGTGCGTCCCCTCGACAATCCCTACGTAGACGCCCTGGTTACTCACTATCGCGGCCTGCATGGCAACACTATGATCGGTAAAGATGGATTCGCCCGGGGCTTGATCGCCGCCATGCGCAAGAACAAAACCGTTGGCATCCTGATGGACACCAACATGACGCCGCCGCAGGGTGTCTTTGTTGACTTCTTCGGTATTCCCGCCTGCACCGCCAGCGGAGTGGCGCGCGTCGCTCTGCATACCGGAGCGACCGTGGTCCCAGCGTTCACCATCTGGGACCCGGTGTTGCGCAAGTACCGCGTGGAGTTCGACCGTCCGGTGGAGATGGTGCGCACCGGCGACGATGACGCCGACGCCGTTGCCAACACGGCGCTCTTCACCAAGATTCTCGAAGAATACGTGCGCCGCTATCCCGATCAGTGGCTCTGGGTACATCGGCGGTGGAAGGCACGGCCGACTGGGGATGCTGGATTGTACTGAAATGATCCGTTTCGAGTTTCCAGTCGAAACTCTTCGATCGCAGCCCAAGCGCGTGAGCCGCTCTTCCGCCTGTCAAACCAAGAAACTTGCACTCGCATCTTGAAACTTGAGACTTGAAACTTGAAACTAAAGGCTATGCCACAAACTCTGCAGGCTTTGGCGAAATTCATCTCGGCCCAACTGATCGGCGATGGCAGTACCGTAATCGCGAAGGTGGCCAGCATCGCGCAAGCCCAGCCGGGCGATTTGGTTTTCGCCCAGGAAGAGAAAGATCTCGCTGGAGCACTGGCGTCGCCGGCCAGCGCCGTGATCGCCGGAGAATTCGCTGCCGCTTCAACCGTGAGCAAGCCGTTGTTGATCGCCGCGCAGCCTCGCCTTGCCTTCTGTGGCGCTGGGGCCCTGCTCCATCCGCCGAAAAATTATCCCGCGGGAGTGCATCCCACCGCCGTGGTGCATCCCTCGGCCAAGCTCGCGTCGACGGCAGCCGTGGATGCTCATGCGGTAATCGAGGCCGATGCAGTCATCGGCGGGCGTTCGCACATCGGCGCGGGCTGCAGCATTGGCGAAGGTGTGGTAATCGGCGACGACTGCGACCTCTATCCGCGCGTGGTCATCTATGCAGGTACGACGCTGGGCCGCCGCGTCATCGTTCATGCGGGTGCGGTACTCGGCGCCGACGGCTTCGGATTTGTTCGCGACGAAGTCTACGGGCGCTATCAAAAGTTTCCCCAGATTGGCGAGCTCGTGATCGGCGACTACGTTGAGATCGGTGCCAACTGCACCATTGACCGCGGCGCGCTGGACAAGACGATCATCGGCCCGGGCACCAAGCTGGACAACCTCGTACACATCGGCCACAACGACATTGTGGGAGCTAACGTTGTGATCGCGGCACAGACGGGCGTTTCGGGCAGCTCCGAGATCGGCGACGACTGCGTCATCGGCGGACAAGTCGGCATCGGCGATCACGTTACCATCGAGGCGGGAACGATGCTGGGCGGACAATCCGGCATTCTGCCGCACAAGAACTTTCGCGGCAAGGGCGTTTTGTTCTTTGGCACGCCGGCGCGGCCCGTCCGCGAGTATTTCAAGGAGTTGGCCACGCTGTCGCGCCTGTCGCGCAAGAAGTAAAGCATGTTCACAGTAGTTGGAGGGCAGAGCGGCGCTGCAGCGCCGCGTTCGCAAGGCAACTCAGGACCAAGTGAGGGACACGCCGAACGCTGGCCTGAAGGCCAGCTCTACCCGAGAGAATCGAAGCGCTTCGCGCAACCGCAACCATGGCTCTCATCGTCGTCGGTGGACATTCCCGCAGCGTGGGCAAGACCAGCGTGGTGGCTGGCCTCATCGCTGGCCTGTCTGAATTCCATTGGACGGCCATGAAGATCACGCAATATGGCCACGGCATCTGCTCGGCCAACGGCGAGTTGTGCGATTGCGCTACCGACGATCACTCCTGGGCAGTCACTGAAGAACGCGATCGCAGCGGCGAAAGCGATACCTCGCGATTCCTGGTTTCGGGCGCGGCGCGCTCGCTGTGGGTACGCACTCGGCAAGGGATGTTGGCCGAGGCCATGCCGCGCGTGCGCCAGGAACTCGCGGCGGCAGAAAACGCGATCCTTGAATCCAATAGCGTGATGCGATTCCTGCGTCCCGATCTTTACCTCACCGTACTGGACGCGTCTACCGCCGACTTCAAGCCGTCGGCGCAAGAATTTCTCGACCGCGCCGACGCCGTAATTCTGCATCGCGGAGCCGATCATGTCGCGTGGACTAATGTGTCACTCAAACCCGTCGCCGGCAAACCCACGTTTCGAATCGAGCCGCCGGGGTACGTCACGCCCGAGCTAGTCGCATTTGTGCGGGAGAGATTGCAGAAACAACTAGAGGCTATCTCATAAATCCGAAACGCTTCCACCCCGAGTAACCTCAGGGGCGAAAGCCCGACATTCAAAGCACTCGTACGGCACGGCTGAAGGCGTGCCCTTTCAAACCCGATTTATGAGATAGCTTCTAGGAATTAGCAACTAGATCGCAGCGGCATTCTTCCGTCAAGTTCTTTTCATGCTCCCAGGCGCCAGGTGCGTGTCGCGCTTACGCTAGTCGGATAAAATCGCCACAGGAGCCTCAATCGTGGATGAGACCAGCAGAAACCGTCGATTTGAAGTGCTGTTTGACAATGCGGAGCCAAGCCCGATTGAGGATGACGCCTACGCGCCCTATGGCAACTTCGGCTTTCCGCCCCCGCCGGCCGGCCGCCCCTGGGTCTACTCCAATTTTGTGCAATCGCTCGACGGCATTACCACGCTGCTGGGCAAGCATGGCTCCGGTGGTGACATCTCGCAGTCGCGCGACGACCGCTGGCTGATGGATTTGCTGCGGGCCAACGCCGACGGGATCGTCACCGGGATGAATACGTTGCTCGAGGAGCAGCGCCTGCGCGGCCCCCAGAGCCGGGGCATTATCTTCCAGGTTGCCGATCCCGCACTACGCGAGTTGCGCACGAAGCTGGGCAAGAGCCGCGAGCGAAACATTTTCGTCACCCGCGCGGCGGACCTGGACTTGTCGCGCCACAAGGTGTTTGACGGCGACGTGGTCGATGCTGCCATCCTCACTTCTCCCGCCGGCGCCGAGCGCCTGCGAGCCCAGAACATCCACTCCCACATTGTGGTAATCGCAGCCGGCAATAAGGAGGAGTTGGATCTGCGCCTGGGGATCTGCAAGCTGCGCGAAGAACTTGGAGTGCAATATCTCCTATGCGAGGGAGGTCCCACATTGTATGGTAGCCTGGCGCGGGCCGATCTGGTGGACGAGAAGTTCATGACCGTATCCCCCATTGAGGTAGGTCAGGCGGTACCGCCCGAACAAGAGCGACTGGCGACCGAGCCATCGACTGGGATTCTCATGCGTCCCACCGTCTTCGGAGGCACGGGATTCACCCTGGAGAACATCACTCACTGGACTTGGATGAGCTGCCGCAAGGCGGGAGATCACCAGTTCAATCGATATAGGAGGAAAGGCCGGGGCTAGTGGCACGGGATAGATTGACGTCTACTTCCCTGCCTCCAGCACCCCAGCCGCTTTATTCAATGCCGCGGTCAAAATCTGCAGCTGCTGTTGGGTTAGCGTAAGGTCTTTGTTGTCGATGGCTTCATTCACTCCGGGGATAGCCACGGCAGCGTAACCGGTATGCTCGCCGGGCGCGTAGATGGAGTGCTTGTACCAGGGACGGTCGGGCAATCCGTCGATGAGGAAGGCGCGTTCGGTATTGCGCAGCAGCAGATTCAAGACTCCAGGATCGCCGACTAAGGCGGTCTGCATCTTCAGTGTGTCGGCTCCGGCTTTCTCCAGCCGCGCGGCGGCTTTCGTAGCATCCGCAAAGGACGGAGCCTGGGCGCCGAAGTTGGTCTTGGCTTTTAGCTCGGCGGCTTTCACGTACTCGGCGATCTCTTTGCCATACTCTTCGTAGTCCAAGGGCAAGACGTCGGCCGAGGCCATGCGAATGACTTCCAGTCCGTAAACCCGGGCCATCTCCTGCTCATAGACAAATGTCGGATCGGCGAACTTGGTGAACCAGGCGAAGTCGTCGAAGGCCGAGTGATACACCCCGTAAGGTCCATGCGAGCCAATGTCGGCCGACGGAACTCCGAGGTGCTGAAGAAAGGCCGTGTAGTCGGAGCCGCTGCCCAGATCGCCCACCTTCACGTCTTGGCCGGCGATTGCCGTCGGCTCGATCTGTGGCATCCCTGAACTGGCCGCATCGGGACGGCTGGCGCGTTCCGAATCTTTCTTCTCCGCCGTTGCCTTCCACTGGTCATACACGCTGCCGCCTTTGGGACTGGGAACCGACTTGGCAACGTCGCGCAGGTACTGCTTCAGACTGGGCACGGCCGATGCGCCGAAGTCGGGACCGGCAACCGCAACGTCCAGGTTGAAGTAGGCGACGGCGCGCGAAATCTCTTTGGCGTGCTGCTCGGCAAATTCGGTCGAGCCGATCAGGCCCTCCTCTTCCGCATCCCAACTGGCAAACAGCAGCGTGCGCTTGGGACGCCATCCCGCCTTCAGCAACTGTCCGATACCATGCACTGCCTCAAGCTGCGCCGCAGTTCCGCTGTTGGGATCGACCGCGCCATACACCCAAGCGTCGCGATGATTGCCGGTAAGCACCCATTCATCGGGAAACTGCGATCCGCGAACCACGCCGAGGACGTCCCAGATGGTCACAAACTGATAGTTCAGCTTCAGGGCCAAGTGTACTTTCACCGGCCCGGGTCCAACGTGGTAGGTGAAGGGCAGCGCGCCCTGCCAACTGCGCGGAGACTCGGGTCCGCCCAGGTTCGCCAGGATGGGAGTTGCATCGCCGTACGACAGCGGAGTCACGGGAATCTTCGGCAAGTCGGTCGCAGCCTCCGGCGCGATGCGTTTGCTGTCGGGAAGATCAGGAACGGAAGCGATGCCGGGAGTCGTGGGATCTCCCGGGTAGCGGAACAGATATTGCACCGAGCCGCGCTGTGCAGCGGTATCGGGACGCCACGGCCCCTTGGGATATTTGTCGCCCTTGAAGTAGCCGTCGTCCCACGGATCGGAGTAAATGATGACGCCGGCTGCTCCGTAGTTGGCCGCCAGAAACACTTTCACGCCGCGAAAGTTTTCGCCATAGCGGACGATGACGATCTTGCCTTTCACATCGACGCCCAGTTCTTTCAGCTTGGCGAAGTCTTCCGGGCGTCCATAGTTCGCATAGACGACATCGGCGGTCACGTCGCCCGATGGGGAATATTCATTGAACGGGGGCAGAATTCGAGGATCGTTCTGATAAGGGTCATCGCTGACGTGCTCGGGCGACGGCCCATGCATGACGACATTTTCCGGAGCTACCACGTCGACCCTGATGTCCAGCGGCAAGGCCATCCAGACTTTGTACTCCTGGATGTAGGCGTCGAGCCCGGCGGCTTTGTATTTAGACAGAACGTATTCGGCGGTCTTGCGATCTTCCAGCGATCCGGCAACGTGCGGCGCAGCCGTCAGGACCCGCAAATGTTCCTTCGCCAACTGCGGATCAGGCACGGCGAGGAAGGTCTTCTCCACTTCCAGCTCGGCCTCCGGATTGCGATAGCCAAAGATCTTGTCCGGAGGGGTGAAAGGCGCCGTGGTTGCACTCTGCTGGCTGAACGAGAATGTGGAAAAACTGAAGATGCAGGCGAATGTGGCAAGCAAGAAACGGATCAATCCAGGTCTCCTCAAAAGAATGCGCGCTGCTCGACTGAAGCAACCGCCAGACATAGCAGATTACAACATGAGGAAGGTGGGCGGTAATAGCAAGAATGCTATATTCGGGCGATGCTTAGCATTCCTCCGATCGCTGTCTCTTGAACTGGAAGTTGCTCGCCCGCGGAGGTGAGCCTTGGAAATGAACGCCGGAGGCGCAATGAATGTTTCGACTCTGTGGACGTGGCTTTTCTGGACCTGGATGGCATCGGAAATCGCCGTAGCGGTGGCGACGCGTACCAAGCGAAGCAGTGGCAACGTTCGGGACCGGGGCTCGCAACTGATTCTGTGGATCGTCATCGTTGCTTCGGTAACAGGGTGCAACTGGATCCATGCGATCGCGCCGGCAAACATGTTTGACGGAGCGCACTGGCTGAGGCCGGCAAGCGTGACGGTGTTGGCGGCGGGACTTGCCATTCGATGGACGGCGATCATCACCCTGGGAAAATCATTCAGTGCAAACGTGGCTGTCCACGAGTCCCAGAAGGTGCACCGGACGGGGCTCTACCGGGTTGTGCGCCACCCTTCTTACCTGGGCCTGCTGCTGATACTGGTGGCCATCGGATTACATTCGCGTAACTGGATGAGTTTCGCGGTCGTGCTGCTTCCTACGACGGCGGCGCTGCTATACCGAATTCACGTCGAGGAGGCTGCGTTGAATCAGGCGCTGGGTGATGAGTACGCAGCCTACAGCCGGGTCACCAAGCGTTTAGTTCCGGGTGTGTTCTGATCGCGGCTTTGTCATTCGCTGGCGTGAATTGCCAGCTATTCGTCGGGCGAAACGGCGGTGGACCGTCGGCGAGGCGCGCGGCCGAAATCAGCTTCTGTGTACGGTTTCGTGCGGCGTGGAGTCGCTGCCGGCCCGGACAGAACGCACACGCGCCTTTTTCCGATGGTGCGTAACTTTGGGACGAATCTGGTCTTGCACTTTGCGCTCCGCTTCCCGGGGGTCTTGCTCATAGGCGGGATCGAACATGGCGATCACGCTGACGGCGCGGGTGGTATAGCGCCTGGCCCATTGACTCTGGATCAGGGTACTTTGCACCATTTTCCAGTGCTCGAGTTCCCATCCCGCATTGTTCGCAAGTTGGGCTGAATCGCGGTAGCTCAGGTCATTCACGACGCTGAGAAACTGGGTGAACTCCTCAAGATTCACGCCCATCTGAAATACAAGCTGGCTTAATGCCATCTGCTGCGACGCGGTTAGCTGGTCGAACATGCGGCAATAGGCCCGGGCGTTGTAGGCAGCTTGTATGGCAGAGACGCGAAGTAACTTGGTGGCCTCTTCGGCAGTGAGCTGGGGCGACAGCTCATGAGTTCTGATTTTCCGGCGAAAGTCTTTCTTCTTCCAGGCGTCCAGATCGCGATCGTATTGCTCAAGTATGGTCTGCAGCTTTTCCGGATCGAGTCCAGCCGCCTGCCACAGTTGCGCCGAGGATGGCTCGATAAACGCATGGGGATTGAGCGGGTCGCGCTGTGGGTGCTCCGCCGCGGCGACATCGAGACTGAATCCCGCGCCGATCAGCGGCCGGCTGGTCTTGGGATCGGGATAAGCCGCCAGCACCCAGCTTTCATGGCGGCTATCACGGAGGATATTCATCAGGCTGGTTAGGTGAAACTTGATGTCGGAGTCCTTGAAGTCAAACAGCGGTAGGGAAGCAGCGGAAATCCCAGGCGTCACATAAGAAGACGATGGCGCCTGGTTTTCCGGCGGCAGGTTTTTCGGGGCGGTGACCGTAAGTTGCGCTGGCGATGATTGCTGCTGAGGCGATGATTCCGCGGCCGCCGACGGCGAGGTTTGTCCTGTGGCTACTCTAGAGAAGCCTATCGTCGCAAGCGTCGCAATCAGAATGCGTTGTCTGGTAAGCATCGTCTGTCCGGGCGCGGAAGACTCGCGCCAAGCCTATCGTTAATACACAATAACCGAAAATTGCCGCATTATGTATAGACTTGGCAGGTTCGTCGGCTAGCTTTTCGGAAATAACTCCCAACCTGCAGTCCCACGAGTTGCCCCCTGCTCCCGACTCTGCCAAACTAGCCGGTTCTCGGGAACGATCATGGTGCGCGAGATTTCGGCCGGAGGTGTCGTGTTACGGAAGATGCGAGGCCGCTGGTTCATCGCGGTCATCGAGCCGCACATGAAGCGTCCCAAGCCATCCGCAAAGAGTTCCAATCCCCGGCGGAAAAAGTTCTCTGCCGCTGCGGTTACGGCCCTGCCCAAGGGCGCCATCGACGAAGGCGAGAAGCCGGCCCAGACCGCTCTCCGCGAGGTCAACGAAGAAACCGGCCTGCGCGCCGATTTGATCGATAAGCTGGCCGACATCAAGTACGTTTACGTCCGCCAGTGGGGCGATCGCGCGCGCGTCTTCAAGATTGTCAGCTTTTACCTGTTGCTCTATCGCTCGGGCCGCATCGACAGCATTTCTCCCGCGATGCGGGTCGAAGTCCAAAAGGCGTTTTGGCTGCCCTTGGACGAAGCGCCCACTGCCTTGAGCTACAAAGGGGAACGTGAAGTTGGCGAGCTGGCGCTGCAATATGTGACCGGCCATCCCGAGCTAGGAGATCATGCCGCAAACGCCGCACGTTGAGCGTCACTTCACGGCGGGCGAAGTGGTCCGCGACGTCGTCATCGGTATGTCCGACGGCCTGACGGTTCCCTTCGCGCTGGCGGCGGGACTTTCCGGCGCGGTCGATAACAGCCATATTGTCGTGGTCGCCGGCCTGGCCGAGATCGCCGCCGGATCGATTGCCATGGGACTGGGCGGCTACCTGGCCGCCAAGAGCGACGCCGAGCACTACGCCAGCGAGCGGCAGCGCGAGGCGCGCGAGGTGCAGGAGATTCCCGACGAGGAAGCGCGCGAGGTACAGAAGGTTTTCGCCGACTACGGTTTGTCGCGTGAGGAGAGCGCTCCCGTGGTGCAGGCGCTCACTCGCAAGCCGAAGGAGTGGGTAGATTTCATGATGCGCTTCGAATTGGGATTGGAAGAGCCCGATCCCAAGCGCGCGGTGCAAAGTGCCTTGACTATTGCCGCCTCCTACGTCGCCGGCGGAATCATCCCTCTGTCTCCTTACATGGCGCTGCACAGTTCGCGCCTGGCGCTGGGTTGGTCGGTGGTGGTTACGTTGATCGCCTTGGGCGTCTTCGGCTATGTTAAAGGTCGCTTCACGGGGGCGCGCCCCGGCCGCTCGGCCTCGCAAACCGTTGTGATTGGTGGACTTGCCGCAGGAGCAGCGTTCCTGCTGGCCAAGCTGATCTCCTAACCCAATATGGGAAAAAGATTTATCAGATTTTCCTTGACTGAATGAGCATTCATTCATTATGATCAGGTCAATTTGATAAGGCGCGCGTCGTTGCCATCCTCACCCCACATCTTACGGCGCGCGCTGCTTGTATTTTGGGTCGATTTATTTTTATGCCGTCGTTACTAAAGGGGAAAGTGCGTCGAGGATTTCTTCCATCTCAAAACTCAGCAGCGCTTTGGCGCTCACCGCAATCAAACTGATAGCACTTATACGTATCGCCATGGATGAAGCCTGAAGCACGAACTCAATCGGACCGCTCCCGGTTGGCCTGAGCTGGAGTAATCAAACTACATCATGCAAAAACGGATTGAAAAAGTCGCCGTACTGGGCGCGGGCACCATGGGCGCCCGCATCTCCGCGCACCTCGCCAATGCCGGTGTTCCCTCCTACCTGCTCGACATTGTTCCGCCTGACGCCGACGGTCCGGCGCGCAACCGCCTGGCCGCTGCCGGACTGGAAGCTGCGGTGAAGTCCAAACCCGCCGCGTTCTTCAAGCCCTCACTGGCGAGGCTGGTGACCATCGGGAACTTTGAAGACGATCTGCAGAAGCTGGCCGAGGTTGACTGGATCATCGAAGCGGTGGTCGAAGACCTGGAGATCAAGCGCCGGTTGCTGCGCAAAATAGAAGCCATTCGCAAGCCCGGAACCATCATTACCACCAACACGAGCGGACTGCCCGTGGCCAAGATCGTCGAAGGCTTTCCCGATGACTTCCGCCACAACTGGTTCGGCACCCACTTCTTCAATCCCCCGCGCTACATGCGGTTGCTGGAGATTGTCCCAACGCCTGACGCCGATCCTGCGGCCATGGATGCCATCGCGCGCTTCTGCGATCTCCACCTGGGCAAGGGCGTGGTTTACGCCAAAGACACGCCGAACTTTATCGCCAATCGCATCGGTACCTTCTGCATCCTGAATGTCATGCGCCTGATGCAAGACATGGACCTCAGCATCGAGGAAGTGGACGCGTTGACCGGGACAGCTGTCGGCTGGCCGAAGACTGCGACCTTCCGCCTGGCCGACCTGGTCGGGCTCGACGTTTTGGGACACGTGGTGCGCAATGCGACCACCAACATCCACGACGAACGCGGCGACCTGAGCTTGCCCAGCTTCTTTGCGCAAATGCTGGAGCGCAAGTGGCTGGGCGACAAGACCAAGGGCGGCTTCTACCGCAAGAGCAAGAAGCCGGATGGCCAGAGCGAGATCATGGCGATCGACTGGAAGACGCTGGAGTACCGTCCTTCGCGGCGGCCAAAGTTTCCTTCCTTGGAGATGGCGAAGACGGTCGACAGCTTGCCCGAGCGGCTCAACATGCTGCTGGCTCCGTCGAAGGACAAAGCGAACATCTTGATCTGGTCGGCCTTGTCGGACCTGTGGACCTACGCCGCCAACCGTATTGGCGAGATTGCCGATTCGGTCGTCGAAATCGATCGCGCCATGAAGCTGGGGTTCAACTGGGAGATGGGCCCATTCGAGTTGTGGGACGCCGCCGGCGTCGCCAAGACGGTCAAGCGAATGCACATGGAAAGCAGGATGATTTCGCCTAACGTGGAAAAGCTGCTGGCCTCGGGCCAGGAGCGCTGGTACGCCGACGATTCCAAGGCCGCCAGCGGTCGCGCTTATTTCGATCTGAAGAGCGGTCACTACGCTTCCGAGAAAGTGCCCGCCGGCGTCTGGTCAGTGACGGTGGCGAAGAAGGCCGGCCTGGTAGTGAAGAAGAATGCCGGCGCCTCGCTGATCGATATTGGCGACGGCGTCGGCTGCATCGAGTTCCACTCCAAGATGAACTCTCTGGGCGGCGACATCGTGCAAATGATTGCTCAGACGCTAAAGCCCGGCGGTGCAGGCGACAATTTCGACGCCTTCGTCATCACCAACGACGCGGCGAATTTTTCCGTCGGCGCCAACATCATGATGCTGCTGATGGCGGTGCAGGAAGAAGAATGGGACGAAGTCGATCTCGCCATCCGCCAATTCCAGGGCATGACCCAGGCGATCAAGTTTTCTTCCAAGCCGGTGGTGGTCGCGCCGTTCGGCATGACGCTGGGTGGTGGCTGCGAAATCACGTTGCACGCGGCGGCGCGGCAACCCCACGCCGAACTCTATACCGGACTGGTCGAAGTTGGCGTTGGTCTGCTGCCCGGCGGCGGCGGTTGCAAGGAGATGACGCTGCGCGCCCTCGACAAGGCGTATCACGTGCGGCCTGCCGGCCGCGGCGAGAGCGTCGAACTGATGGAGGCGATGAAGCAGGCGTTCGAGACCGTCGCCATGGCAAAGGTATCGACGTCGGCCTTCGAGGCGCGCAATCTAGGATTCATTTCCAGCGGTGACGACATCACGATGAATCGCGAGCGGGTTTTGACAGACGCTAAAGAGCGATCGCTGGAAATGGTGCATGAAGGCTATCGGGCGCCGGTGCCGCGGGCCGACATTCTCGCGCCCGGTGAAAGCATTTTGGCGACGCTGAAGCTGGGTGTGCACATCATGCACGAGGGTGAGTTCATCAGCGATCACGAAGTGAAGATCGCCAGCAAGGTGGCCGAGGTGCTGTGCGGCGGCGCGCTGAATCCGGGTACGCCGGTCAGCGAGCAGTATCTGCTGGATCTGGAGCGCGAAGCGTTCAAATCGCTGTGCGGCGAGAAGAAGACGCAAGAGCGGATTCAGTACACGCTGAAGACGGGCAAGACGCTGAGGAATTGAGGAGCAGAGGTTAGAGAGGGTTCGGCGAAGTTGAAGGTACGCGATGTTATTAAACGACTAGAACAGGATGGTTGGCGATTAGCTCGTACAAAAGGTAGCCATCGTCAGTTTCATCATCCCTCAAAGCCGGGTACGGTCACCGTAGCCGGACAGCCGTCGGTGGATGTACCTCCGGGTACGCTGAACAATATCTTGAAGCAGGCGGATTTGAAATGAAATATCTCATCGTTTACGAAAAATCAGCCACCGGTTGGGGCGCTTATGCTCCAGACCTTCCTGGACTCGGAGTAGCGGGCGAAAGCTTGGAAGAGGTAAAGCAACTGATTCGCGAGGCTATTGAGTTTCACCTTGAAGGTATGCATCAACACGGCGATGCGATTCCCGTCCCGGCGGCGACCACTGAATACATCACGGTGTAAGGAACGGGTTGCTACAAGTGGAGAAGGTGGGTCTTCCTGGGCACGAACCAGGTCGCTTCGGGCTGACAATTCAGTGGTCAGTGGATAGTGGATAAAAGATCGAACGCTGATTTGGCTGAAGGCTGACAGCTAGGAGCTGATAGCTAAGAGTCAGCAGCTAAATGCTAATTGCTAAGTGCCAATTGCAGGAGTAAATATGCGTGACGTTGTAATCGTGAGTGCCGTCCGGACGCCGGTTGGCAAAGCTTACAAAGGGACGTTGCGGGCAACGCGTCCCGATGACTTGGCTGCGGTGGCCATCAAAGGCGCGCTGGAGCGCGTGCCGCAACTCGATCCCAACGAGATTGAAGACGTGATCCTGGGCTGCGCCATGCCCGAGGCTGAGCAGGGGATGAACGTGGCCCGNNCTGGGCTGCGCCATGCCCGAGGCCGAGCAAGGCATGAACGTCGCCCGGGTCGCGTCGTTGCGTGCCGGTCTGCCGGTTGAAATTTCGGCGATGACCATCAATCGCTTCTGCTCATCGGGATTGCAGGCGATTGCCCTGGCGGCCGAGCGCATCATGGCTGGCGGCGCGGAAACCATCGTCGCCGGCGGCGTCGAGTCCATGACCATGATTCCCATGGGCGGCCACAAGGTTTCGGCGAACCCCTGGATCGTGGCAAACTATCCCGACGCTTTTCTGTCGATGGGCCTCACCGCCGAACGGGTCGGCAAGCGCTACAACATTACGCGCGAGATGTCGGACGAGTTCTCGGTGCAGAGCCACAAGAAAGCCATCGCCGCGATTGAAGCGGGCAAGTTCGACGACGAGCTCGTTCCCGTGCCCGTCAGCTTCACCACTCCGAACGGCAGCAAGCCGAAGCGCACCGAAATCGTCTTCAAGATGGATGAAGGGCCGCGCGCCGACACTTCGCTGGAAGCGCTGCTGGCGCTGAAGGCTGCATTCCATGTGAAGGGCACAGTGACCGCGGGCAACTCGTCACAAATGTCCGATGGTGCGGCGGCTGCGGTCGTGATGTCAGCCGAGCGGGCCAACGCGCTGGGATTGAAGCCGCTGGCGCGCTACGTCGCCTATGCGACCGCCGGTTACAAGCCGGAAGAAATGGGTATCGGCCCGGTGTTCGCGATCCCGAAGGCACTGAAGATGGCGGGACTCACGCTGGCTGACATCGACGTGATCGAGTTGAATGAGGCCTTCGCGGCGCAGTCGCTGGCGGTCATCCAGGAGGCGAAACTGGATCCGGCAATCATCAATGTCAACGGCGGCGCGATCGCGCTCGGACATCCGCTGGGATGCACCGGCGCCAAGCTGACAGCAAGCATCATCCGCGAATTGAAGCGCCGCAACGGACGCTACGGCCTGGTGACCATGTGCGTCGGCGGCGGCATGGGCGCGGCAGGCATCTTCGAGAATTTGCAGTAAACCGCTGTTCGCTTTTCGCTCCTCGCTTTTCGCCAGAGCAGCACATGTGTTGCTAAGCGCTAAAGGCTAAGAGCTGGGAGCGACAGCATTAGGCGAAAAGCGAACAGCGAACAGCGAGGAAATTATGGCTACAACGACCGCAGTTCCCAAGACGAAAACCACGGGCGGAAGCTTTCTGCTCGAAGATCACAACCTGGACAACGTCTTCACTCCGGAAGACTTCAACGAAGATCACCAGATGGTCGCGAAGCTGGCAGAAGAGTTCGCGGTCAACGAAATCCTACCTAACGTCGAAAAGATCGAGCACAAGGACTGGGCCATCACTCGCGAGCTGCTGCAGAAGGCCAGCGAGTCGGGCTTGACCAATGCCGATGTGCCCGCCGAATATGGCGGCTCCGACATGGACAAGGTGTCGTCGGCCATCATCGCCGAGCACATGGCCAAGTGCGGCAGCTTTGTGGTTTCGATGGGCGCACACGCCGGCATCGGCACGCTCCCCATCGTCTTCTTCGGCACCGAAGCGCAGCGGAAGAAGTACCTGCCCAAGCTGGCCTCGGCCGAGATGATCGGCGCCTACGCGCTGTCAGAAGGCACCAGCGGCTCGGACGCGCTGAACAGCCGCACCAAGGCGGTGCTTTCGCCAGACGGCAAGCACTACATCCTCAATGGCGAAAAGATGTGGATCACCAACGCCCACTTCGCCGACCTGTTCACGGTCTTCGCCAAAGTGGATGGCGAGAAGTTCACCGCGTTTCTGATCGAGAAGGATTTTCCCGGCTTCTCCGTGGGCGCAGAAGAAAAGAAGATGGGTATCCGCGGCTCATCTACCGCGCCGCTCATCTTGAACGATTGCAAGGTGCCGGTGGAGAACGTGCTTGGCGACATCGGCAAGGGACACATCATCGCTTTCAACATTCTGAACGTGGGCCGCTTCAAGCTGGGCGCGGGCTGCGTGGGCGGCGCGCGCGCTTCGCTGCAGAATGCGATTGGCTATGCCAAGGACCGCAAGGCTTTCGGCAAGAGCATCTCGACCTTCGGATTGATCCGCGAGAAGCTGGCGCAGATGGCGATCGGCATCTACACCGGCGAGTCCATGGTCTATCGCACGGTTGGCATGATGGACACGGCGCTGGCCGACATCGATAAGAATCCCGAGACCATCCGCAAATCGATCGAGGAGTATGCAGTCGAGTGCTCCATCATCAAAGTGTGGGGCTCGGAGATGCTCGACATGGTGGTCGACGAGACGGTGCAGGTGTACGGCGGCTACGGCTTCGTCGAGGAGTATCCGGCAGAGCGCGCCTATCGCGACTCGCGCGTGAACCGCATCTTCGAAGGCACCAACGAAATTAATCGCCTCATCATCACCGGATGGCTGCTGAAACGGGCGATGAGCGGACAACTGGCGCTGCTGCCCGCCATCAAGAAGACCATGGACGAAGTGATGGCCGGGCCGTCTGGCGAGGAACTCGAAGGCGCACTGGCCGCCGAGCGCAAGCTCGTCGAAAATGGCAAGAAGCTGGCGATGCTGGTGGCCGGCGCGGCTTCGCAGAAGTACATGCAGAAGCTGGCCGATCAACAGGAAGTCATGGGCGCCATCGCCGATATGGTGATTGAGGCGTTCGCCATGGACTCGGCGCTGCTGCGCGCCCGCAAGTCGGTGGAAGCGAACGGCGAAGAGAAGGCCGGGTTGATGGTCGCCATGACGCAGGTCTATCTTGAAGGCGCGTTTGCCCGGCTGGAAGCGGCGGGGAAGAAAGTCATCGCTGCGGTGGCTGAAGGCGACATGCTGCGCACCCAGATGGCGATTGTCCGCCGCCTGGCGAAGCACGAGCCGGTCAACGTGATTGCGCTGCAGGAGAAAATCGCCAGCCGCGTGCTGGAGACCGGGAAGTATGTGACCGTGTAGTTGTTAGGGAAACTCTGATTAAGTCTGATTTCTTGAAGGGGACGGCCTTCAGGCCGTCCGTAAATGCCGCAGAATCACCTCGGCTTCAGCCGCTGAGGGAATTGCTGTGACTTAATCAGAGTCTCCTTAGAAAATCAGGGCTCGGAAAGGGGGACTCGGATTGAGTTCCCCTGCTCCGTTTTCTCTCCTCGGAGATGCGACCTGCTACTCCGAACCAGAAAGCAGCCCGAACTCTAACTGCCTTGCAAAGAGCCTTCGCTCGGAGGTTTCAGCTATGAAACTCGCCTTTGACTGCATTTTCTATTACGTATCCGACATCGAACGCGCCATTCGCTTCTACACTGACATTCTCGGATTCAAGGTCTCCTCTAAAGACTACGTTGCCCGCTTCGATATCGACGGTGTCCTATTCGAAGTCGTGCCCACCACCGACAAAAGTAAACTTGGCGGCGGTGGCAATGCCAGGCTCTGCCTGGAAGTGGGGGATGTTGCGGCAACGCTGCAGGAGCTGCAGCGGAAAGGCGTTGTAACCTCTCAACCACAGAAGGAAACCGGAGGCATGCTGGCGTCGCTCCACGACCCGGACGGTAATGAAATCTGTTTGTGGCAGTATTCAGGTTCACCGGCGAAGCGAAGTGCCATGTAACTGGCGGACGGCGGTAAGGGCGTGAACCACGAGGCGCAGAGACACTGAGCAAGCTTGACCACATAGGGCAGGCGCGCCGGCCTCGCCTTTATTTTCTGTTGTATATTTAAGTCGGATTGAGGGCCCTGAAGCCGCTCTCATGGTCAGAAGTCGATTTAGGATTCAAGAGAGAGCATTATGGCCAAACGTGGTCTAGACCAGCGGATTCGACAAGAAGACGGCGCTATAAGGATGAACCGTGGCGACACGCTCGTGAGAGACCTGCGCAAGACCTACGGGTCCACATTTGCGATGGGTTACCGCTCCGATACCAGATTAAGCAAGGTACTAAAGCGAGAAGGCTACGATTCGTTGTCCGATTATCTCGAGAAGTCTAGGTCTGTGCGAACCTACACAGCCGTTATTCACCGAGAAGATCCTTGGTACGTAGCCGCATGTCCTGAAGTTGGGGTGGTCAGCCAAGGCAAGAGCATTGAAGAAGCAATTGCCAAGCTTAAAGAAGCAACCGAGCTTTACTTAGAAGAGTTTCCTCCACCGGCGTCCGAGCGTTCTTTGATTACGACGTTCGACGTGACCCATGCCTAAGTTACCCCGAATATCAGGGGCTGAGGCAATCCGAGTTCTTGAGAGGCTTGGATTTGTTCAGGTTTGACAACGTGGAAGTCACGTTGTGCTGAAACGCAAGACTGACGTCGGTGCGATAGGATGTGTCGTACCGCTTCATTCTGAACTCGCCACCGGCACACTCCGTGGAATTTTGAATCAGGCTCAGGTCGATTCGGAAACCTTCTTGAAAAAAATCTGATCTCTACTTCTTCTCTTCCTTCTGCCTTCGTATCTCTTCCATCACCGACGAGATCAGCTCCTTCGCATCGGTAATTTCCTTCATCACGATCTGGATATCCATGGCCGGTTTACCGGGCTGGCGCGCGCTTTGGCAATAGACGCCGTGCTGGCCAACCATGGTCAGCGCATCGGTCAAGACATCGAGAGCCACCGCCAGCCGTCCCCGCGGCGTGCCCATCATGAACTCGTACTGGTCCAGTTCTTCGCGCTTTTCGTCCAGAATGCCCATGGCCTCAATTGTACTGTCCCGCTCCAGTGTGAATAATGGAACGGCAACAGGAAAACGAGGAGAGCGCAATGCAGAAGGGCCGTTCGTGGATGCTGACCTTGATCGCGATGACGATGCTGACAACCGTACTGATGGCGCAGGACAAGAAGCCGCCGCTCAGCCCTCCGGGCGTGGCGAGCGTGACGTTCGCCGACGGCCACACGGTCACCATCGATTACAGCCGTCCCTCGATGCGCAGCCGTAAGATCTTCGGCGGGCTGGTTCCTTATGACCAGGTTTGGCGCACCGGCGCGAACTCGGCCACCAGCCTGAAGACCGATGTGGACCTAAACATCGGCGGGGCGACCGTCCCCAAGGGCAGCTACACGCTCTACTCGCTGCCCGGCATGAATAGCTGGAAGCTCATCATCAATAAACAGACGGGACAGTGGGGCACGGAATACGACAAGGGTCAGGACCTGGCACGCATCGACATGAAGGTTGCGCAACGTCCGGCGGGACTGGAGCTGTTCACGATTTCTTTCGACAAGACCGGTGGCGACTCGGCCACTCTCAAGCTCGAATGGGAAAACACCATCGCCAGTGTGGACGTCAAGGAAAAGAAATAGAAGGGGAGGGTAAACAAATGCTGCCGGTGCAGGCTGCGCAAGGTGGTGGAAGAAGGCTGGCGCGGCCCGTGGTACTCAATCCGGCGGAGATACGCCGCAACATCCATGATCACACCGGCAGCTCATCCTGCAACCAGCCGGCTTCCTGCAGTTTGGGTTCGGCGGTCAAGTCGAGCACCAGGTGTTCCAGTATCAGCCGTTTGCTGGGAGGATTGGAGCGCAATGCGAGGTCAGCACGCGCTACCCGGCGGATAGCGCTGGTGAGCTCGCGCCGCGACTTGTAGCGGCGAGCCTGGCGAATGATGTCTTCGGCAGCAAACGGCGGAATGCGAAAACCCTGCCATAGTGCCTGCCACAAGGCGCGAGAGTCCCGCACATTGCGCTCCAGGATAACCAGCATCTGGCGAAAGGTGCGGGCCAGCATATAGAGGTGACCGATGGCAGCCTCATCGCCGTCGCCGGTGCTAAGGATGGCATCGAGAACCGCCAAAGCGCGGCCGCGGTCGCGGGATGAGATGGCGTCGGTCAATTCGTAGAACGATCTCTGCTTCGCTGCCAGCACCAGGGTCTCGACATCGCCCAGGGTGATGCGCTTCTTATCGCCAACATAGAGCACCAGCTTCTCCAGTTCGTTGGCCACCATCATCATGTCACTACCCAGCGAATCCACCAGTTCGCGGGCGGCGTCGGTATCGAGCTTGACGTCTTCGGCGGAGGCGGTCTGGATCGCCCATTTCACGGCGTCGCCTTCGTCAACCCGGGCGAATTCCAGCACCGGACAATACTCGCCCAAGGTCTCGCGGATTCGTTCATAGCGATCTTTGTCGGTCAGGTCCATGCGCCGAACATCGGCGGGAATACTGATGTAGTCGGCGACGAATACCAGCAAAGCATCGGGATTGGGGTCTCTAAAATAGTCTTGGATGGCAGCAAATTCATGGTCGTGCTTGCCCCGGCCATACAGGTTCTTGATTCCGCGGACGAAGAAAACCTGGAAGGGCGACATGAGCGAGGGGGTGCGGGCGCGATCCAGGACCTGCTGCAAGTCGACCTCAGCCAAGTCCATGTCGTAGAGGCTAAGTTCGCGAACGTCGGCGGGCACCAGATGCTGCAGGATCGCCTCGCGGCAACGCTTGCGGAAGAACGCCTCGTCTCCGATGAACACGTATCCGGGAGCCAGCTTGCGGGCTTTGACATCGGCGACGAACCTGTCGGAAGCGGCAAAGCTGCGCATCTAGTACGCCTCCAGAATGTCGCTGACCAGCGTCTTGGAAAAGCTGCTGGCGACACGTTGCACCGCCGGAGCCGCTTCTTCGAAAAAGCTGGCCGTGTTATTCGACTCCTGGTATTGCTCGCGGTACAGGAAGTTCGGATTGCTCCATAGCACCTTTCCATCACGGGTGGTCAGCGAAGCCCTGAGGTTGATCGCGACGATGGAAGAGGTAATGGCGCCGGTGGTGGAATCGTAGGTCAATGGGGCGCTGTAGACGTTGGTAATCACGCCCGCCAGGGTGGCGTCGGCGGTGCCGTCGTTCGCGGTCACGATGCGGTAGTTGGTCCGGCTGCGCAGTTCTTTGATTACGGCTTCGGTGAAGATTTGTCCGACATAGTAGGCTTGCGTGATGTTGGTAAATGCCGGCACATAGACGGTATGCAGGTCGGAGGGCAAGCGTACCGCCGTGCCCCCGGTGTGATAGCCGCAGCCGGTCATCAGCAGCAAAAGCGTGCCAACCCAGGCCACACAAAGGCGACGGCAGAGAGGATGATCGATCACTGTACGGTCCCCCGCGGCCGGGAAGCAATCATGTTCTCGGCGCACTCCACTGCGGCCAGGGCCGCAATCCGCAAGTTGTCTGACGCGGCCCACAGCCAGAAGCCGTTGGGGCTGTGCGCGTCGGCCCGGACAAACACCTGGATCTGGTCCTGTCCGGCGGCATTGACGTTGCTCGGCGATTCTTCGGCACCCTGCAGCACGTCCACGTGCTCCCCGGAGATAGCGGCGGTCAGCTCTTCGAGCGGTGCCGGATTGTCCAACTCAAGGTAAAGCGAGAAGGCATGTCCGTGGAAGATGGGCGCCTGCAAAAGCATCAGCGAAGGCACGGCCAGCTGGCCTTGGACAATGCTCTGGAAATGGCGCTGGATGCGGCCCTCGACGCCGGCGAGGGATGGCAGCGACTTCTCGCCATAGCGGTCCAGCAGATTAAATGCCACCTGCACGTCGAACACTCCCTTAGGGAGCTGCTGGAAGGAGAGCAGGTTCACCGTCTGCTCGTGCAACTCGTCCATGCCACGCCGGCCGTGTTCGGAGGCTGGCTCGAAAACGGTGGCGACGGAGCGCACAATGTTGCCCACTCTCTGGGCCCGCAACAGCAACAGGGCAAGCACAACCGCCGCGGGATGAGCGATGGTTACGGGAACTTCGATGAAATCAAGTTTAGGGGCAGCCCCCAGTTCGCGCTCGATCCAGGGGGCACGCAGCAGAACTCCTTCTTGGCCATCCAGGCCATAGGAGAGATCGATGATGTCGCTGCCCGCCTTCCGCACCATCTCCCAGAGATTGCGGGTGAAGGTCTCATCCCCGGTGAAGAATGTGAAGTCCACGTTTTCCAGGTGTTCGGGAAGAACGCGCTGAATGAAAGTAGGCTCCTCGCCAACCGCTTCCAATTGGCCAAGCGACTCTTCGTCGTCGAGCAGACGCGTGTCCTGCGCCGGGAAGTTGCGATCGCTGAGGACGTCCTTCAACTCGCGGCCTTTGAGGGTGGCGGCCCCGACAATGGCAACCCGGAACAGGCCACCCCAATGTCCTCCATCGGCACGGGCTGGGGAGGGGTTGGTGGGTTGATTTTTCATCAGGCGTGCGAGGCCTCATCTTGAGGCGGCGGAGGCGGCACCGGAGGCCGACGGAATACAAACGAAAGCCGGGCGAACACTCCCGAAAGAATATAAATCAGGGCCAGGGCGAATAGTACATATTGAGAAGAAAACCAGATCAGGGCCATCACCATGCCGATCACGATAAGCCAGCGAAAATTCTGCCGCTGGCGGAAGTTAATGCCCTTCAAGCTGAAGAAGCGCCAGGTGCTGACCATCAGAAAAGCGATGGCGAAAACGAACACGCCCCAGCCAATGGAAAGCCACCACATCTGCAGCGGGTTTCCTTGCACCAAATGAACTACCGCCGCGACCGCGCCGGCGCCGGCGGGAATCGGCATGCCAACGAAATACTTGCGGCCGGGCCGTCCGGGATTCGAGGGCTGGGGATTGACTTGGATGTTGAAACGCGCCAAACGGGAAGCCCCGGCCAGCAGAAAGACGAAGGTGGCGATGGCTCCCAGTTGAATGACGCGGGTCCGCAGGTCGGGACCAGCTTCCAGGGGCAACATGCGAAATCCCCACATCCAGGCCAACACTGCGGGCGCTACGCCAAAGGTAATCACGTCGGCCAACGAATCGAGTTCGCCTCCGAAGGCGCTGGCGGTGTTGGTGAGGCGGGCAATACCGCCGTCAAAGAAATCGAAGACGATGGCAAATCCAATGGCCTTGGCCGCCTGATCGAAGTGCCAGGGATCGCTGGCGGTGCCTTGGATGGCCTGCGATATGGCGTAGTAACCGGCCGCGATGTTGCCGGCGGTGAACATCGAAGGCAGGAGATAAAGCCCTTTTCGAACGCCGCGCTGGCGGGTCAAATCTGGATCAGTCTGCAGGGGGCGCTGGCTCATCGCACCTCCGCCGTCTGGTGCAGGCGGGGCGCCACGGAGCGCGGCTGGGCGATGGCCAGCACACTCGAGCCACCTTTGACGCGATCACCAGTTCGCACCTTCATCACGGCGTCGGCGGCGAAGATCACATCCGTACGCGAACCGAACTTGATTAGTCCCACTCGCTCCCCTCGCTCCACGGTATCCCCAACCTTCTTGGAAAAAACAATACGTCGGGCCAGCAACCCAGCTATTTGCTTGAACACCAGGGTGCCCGCAGCGGTGCGTACGGTCACGACATTCTGCTCGTTCAAATCGGCAGAGGCCGCGTCCATCGCGTTGCGGAATTTTCCTTTCCTATACTGCACGTCTTCTATGACGCCATTCACCGGCGAGCGATTCACGTGAACATCGAAAACGTTCAAGAAGATACTGATGCGGGTCCGCGTCTCCCCGTTCTCCTGGAGGACAGAAATGTTGGTGATTTTCCCATCCGCCGGCGACACAATGGCCCCTTGGATGGCAGGAATTCTGCGCTCCGGATCACGGAAGAACCAGAGAAAAAACGCGGCCAGCAACAAAGGAACGATGGCCAGGACCGGCAGAGTGAGCCAGCCGACCAGTCCCGCCACAATCACCAACGCCAGCCCGTAATAGATGCCATCGCGAACCATAGGTAAGTCTGATTATAGAGCCTGGCATGAGGACGCGCCTTTGCGGAACGGCTATCGAAAGAATAGGTCAATATGAAGTAGGATCCAGAGTTGGCGCCCCTTCCTGGACGGCGGCCGAAAGAAGTTCCTGATCGGAACACACAAAGACCGGGACGCCGGCTCCCGAGGAATTCTTCAATGCGAGGTACCCAGCCAACTGAGCGGCGTCATAAGCCCGAAGCGCGTAACGATCGACTAGCGCGGCGGCTATATCGAGTACGAAGCCGGTGACCGGTTGGGTGAGAAACCTACCCTCCACATGGCGGGTAAACAATCCCAGCAACTGCGCCGCGAGTGCAGCTGATAGCTCCCCGTTCTTTTCCCGCCGCCTTATGGCTGACCGCAATTCAAGTTGAGCTAGCACGAGGATGGCCAGCCGGTTGTCGTCTGGCCGGTCCGTCAAGCCCAGCAAGCGCTCCGTTCCAGGCTCACGAACATATAGCTTGACCAGCGCGCTCGTGTCCAGATAGTACAGCGCCAACGGTCATCGCCTCTCGCGAAGTATCGTTGCAGACAATGGCTCACCTCGAATCTCTATGGGGGAGAATCCGAGATCGGTACTTCCGCGCTGTCCGAGCGCGGCAGCTACCTCCGGCATGAGCCGGTTCAAGCGAATGGTCGTCACCGGAAATTGTGGAGCTTTGGGATTGGGCAGTTTGCCAACCAGAACAAGTCTCTTTTCGATGGCCAGCTGCAGAAAGTGCCGCTGCGCCTCGGCGGTGCGAAGGTTTGGCATATCCTCAGGTCGTTCGGCCGGCAGAATCTCATCGCGAAATTTCTTCAAAGGAACAAAGCTCCAACCGGGCCGGGCCTCGGCGCGATCCAGAGCTCTCAAGAGTTCTGCCCAGCCGGGATGCGCAAGGTCGTTCGCCGCGGAAGTGTCAGCAGGAAAATCTCCGGACTGCACTGTGAATTCGGCCTTGCGAGAATGTGCATCGCCGGGCTGCTTTTCTGGTTGAGGTACGGATTCAAATTGAATCTCGATCCGCCCAGTCTGCGGAGACCAGTTTTCGGCAGAGGCATTACTCCGCACTTTTCGTCTGTTCGACTTCAGCAGAGAAATTCGAGGCTGCCAGTGTTCAGGAAGATTAAATCCGACCTGGTTGAGAATGTCTCTTAGGGGGTCGCGGGAAATTCGCGCAATTTGAGACTCTAGTTCTTTGACGTTCATCCTGACCTCAATAGACTTCACTAATATAGTGCCCGACTTATTCGAGCGATATTTAATATATATCCAAATCCGAGGTTGTCAAGCAAATTCTTCACGGCCCCACGATTTCGCGGGCCAGCTCGTCCATGCGTTGCTGCACCTGCTGGTACTTGTCCCCGGTGGAGGGTCCTGAGAAACCGGCAAGAATGGCGTGCACGTGTCCCGAGCGGTCAATGAAGATTGATGTAGGGAATGCGCCGAAGTTCACCAGCTGCGGCAGCGTCTTGGCGATCTGGCCCTCGGCGGTGGTGCCGGCCAGCAGCAACGGATAAGAGAGTCCGTACTTGGCGCGATAGATGCCGATTTGCCGCAGATTGCGCGCGGTATCGTCGCTGTATTCGTAGGCCAGCCCCACGATCTCGAGACCTTGCGCGCGATATTTGCGATAAAGCTTTTCCAGCACCGGCGCTTCGTCGTGGCAATTGGGACACCAGGTGCCGAAGATGTCGATGATGATCGGCTTGCCCTTGAACTCGAGACTGCTCTGGTCAAGCCTCTTGCCGGCCTCATCGACGCCGCTAAAATGAAATGCTTCCTGAGGATCTTTGACTTTTGTCAGGCCCTCGGCGAGGACATTGGGATCGGCGCTGGCGACATCTTTGCTGCGTTCCGCGGTGAAGGAAGTGACACTGACGAACCCGCCGAGCTGTCCTTTCAGGCTGCCGTCCGGCTGAAACTCGCCGTCGAGGGCCAGCACGTGGATGCCGTCGAAACGGCTCAGGTGGAAATGCGTCTGACCGACCGCTGCTTGGAACACTGCGCCATGCAACAAGCCGGTATCTCCGCTCACGTACTCGAGGATGCCGGTGGCCGGCACTTTGCCATCGGCTGCAGCCATCGGCTGCTGTTGGAAGCTGACCAGCGTGTTCTTCTCCGCGCCTTCAGCGTCGGCGGGATGAAGCAGCCAATCGCCAGCGAGAGTCGCACCGGTCCACGGCTTGCCCGGCGCCGGGTCATGGTGCGGTGTGAGGACCAGCGGTATGTGGACCAGCCCTTTGCTGCTCTGACGGGAATACTCACCCTGCAGGCGCTGCGGAGAAACCAGATGTGCGGTGAGGGTGCCGTCATAGTAGTCAAGATGAAGGGTCAAAACCTCGCCGTTCCAGGTTGCGCTGCTGAACGGTTGACGGTCGGTCGCATTGATCAGCGTGGCGTGAATCGCATCTCCCTGCCGCTGCAGATCGATGCCGAAGTTCACCTCGCCGGCCTTGCCCTGAATGGTCCCGTCCCACAGCCCAAGCGGCGGTTGCGATTTGGTCTGGGCTGAACCGGCCAGCGGAACGCACAACGTCCATAGGCAGACAACCACGCTGCATACTGCGGGCCGCAACCAATGTCGCAAAATGAATCCTCTCACCAGGATTGATTTACCAGATAGCAGTCAGGATACAGGAAAGTGGTAGAAGAGAATCTGAAAGCAGACGGAGCACACATAGATAGGGCAGAGCGGCCAAGACTCGGGTCTTTTCCGCCGCGTGAAAGCGGTTAACAGTGACTAAACAGCCAGACGGTCGGTGCGGAACTTCTGTTCCAAACTTTCCATCTGGTCCTTCAGGCGGAGCTTCAGTTTTTTCAGCCGCACTTCCTCGAGCTTGTCGTCCTCAGAGAGATATTTCTTTTGGCTCAGCGAATCCAGCTGCTGCGCATACTGCGTATGTTCCTGCGCCAGGCGGCGGAACTCGTCATTGCTTGCCAAAAGCTGGTCGCGTACCTGAGTTGCCATTCAGTAGACCTCCGGAGAGTTAACCAACCAAAACGCTAGCATACGCCCCATCCCGGTTCAAGCGCTTTTGTCACGGAACTGCAACAGAAATTTTCAATTGCAACCCGTCCTCGAACGGACCGCGGTAATAGCCGGCGCGCCGTCCTGCCTGGCTAAAGCCGATTTTTTCATAGAGCTGGCGAGCGGCGACGTTGGATTCCCTCACCTCCAGCAGCACCCAAGCGGCCCCTCCCGCAGCGGCCGTCCGTAGCAACTCACGGAGGAGCGCGCTGGCCACACCGCTTCGCCGATGGGGGGCCGCTACAACTAGGTTTTCGATTTCCCATTCCTCACAAGCAGCGCGCGCGATGACAAATCCGCGAATGTCTGGGACGTCGGCATTGCCGGGTGCCAGCAGCGCGATACGAGCTGGAGCTTCGGGCGCGAACAGCGCATCATACTCCCGCTCTGCCCAATGGGCCGCGGTCTCAGCCTGCTGCTCTAATTTTCTGATGGCGGGAAGATCGTCGGGGGTGGCTTGGCGAATGGGCACGAGATCAAGGCTTGGGCGCGGAGAGAATTTCCGCATCCGATCTGCGGATGTAGTTGACGTCAACCGTCGCGGGATCGGCGGCATTACCGGCAAGTAGCTTGCGAATGCCGATGCGGGCGATCTGGTCTGCCTGCAGCGGACCGACCAGCTTCACGCTGACATTGGCCGCCCGCAGGCGCTCAGCAACGTTCGCGTCCGGAGTGAGCAAGTCGCCGACTGGGGTGCGTGCTTCGTCGATGAACTCATCCAGCTTAGCGATGTACTCGCGCAGCAGGCTGGCATCCCCAGCCGAAGCCTGGTATTCGCCGACATAAATTTCGCCGCGGCCGGCATCCAGGACCGCGGTCGACGCCTGGTTCGGTTGTCCGTAGGTAAGGACCACGGCCTGCAACATCGAAACCGTTGCCAGAGGCTTCTGCAGGACCTCACAAAGACCTTTGACCGTCGCCAATCCAACCCGCAAGCCGGTGAAGGAGCCGGGACCGGAGACGACAACGAATCCGTCCACTAATGTCTTGGCGAGATGATGCTGGGCGAGGGCGCGGGAGATTACCGGCATGAGTTGCGCCGAATAGGTGCCGCCTTCAAGGGAAGTGAGTTGCAGAACTTCGAAACTGTTGGCATCCCCGCGGCACAGGGCGACGCTTCCCTTCCGGCCCGAGGTGTCGATGGCGACGATGAGCGGCATAAGTGGTGGGATTCCTGGCTTCGACGAAGCTGTTCTCTCACTGGCTAAAAGAGGCTGCTGAAAAACGCGGAAAAGTAGATCCCTCACCGACTGAAGTCGGTCAGAGATGACAAAAATAAATGACTTGCTACGGCGCAGCTAGGGATGATCTGATCAAGTCCATTGCAGTGCCTTCGGGGCTAAAGCCCCTCTTTCACATCAAGTATTTACGGACTGAAGGCCGTCCCCTTCAACGTACAGACTTAATCAGGGCTTCCCTAAAGGTGCGCCCCTGCAAAACATGTCGAATCCGACTTCTTCAGCAACCTACTGGTGTGGTGTCCCGCAATTTCATGTCATAACACCGAAGTTATAAGGTTGCCGGAACGTCCTCACCTCAGCGGCTAAAGCCGCCCTGTACATGCACCGTTGCGGCACGGCTAAAGCCGTGCCCTTTCAAACACAAGGCCTGAATTTTGCACCGTTGCGGCACGGCTGAAGCCGTGCCCTTGCAAACACGACGGCTGAATTTTGCCACGAAGTGCGGGGCATGATACTAGACGCCCTGAGGAGCATCTTCCACCAGTTCCAGGAGCACACCGCCGGCGCTGGAAGGATGGACAAATACGTACAAATGTCCGCCCGCGCCAACTTTGATTTCGTCGGAGATGAGGCGCGTGCCGCTGGCCTTCAGCCGCTCGACCGTAGCGGAAAGATCGTCCACCTGCAGGGCGACGTGATGCAGGCCTTCGCCGCGCTTGTCGAGAAATTTCGCAATCGCCGAGTCAGGCGAGGTTGGTTCGAGCAACTCGATGCGACTCTCGCC
>PMWW01000200.1 GCA_003165795.1 Acidobacteriaceae bacterium | reverse complement strand
GGCGTCATTGCCGACTGCACCGGCGACAACGCGGGCGACTCGGTTGGTCCCAGCGCCGACGGCTTCGAGACTTACGGCGTCACCGGCGTGGCCCTGATCACCTTCATCCTGCTGGGCGTGAAAGATCCTCACGTACAGGTTCAACTGCTGGTCTGGATCTTCATCATGCGCATCATGATGCTGGTCTCCAGCACCGTGGCCTACTTCTTAAACGAAGCGGTTGCCAAGGCGCGCTTCGGCAATGCCGACCAGATGAACTTCGAAAGCCCGCTCACCTCGCTGGTGTGGCTGACTTCCATCATCTCCATCATCCTCACCTACATCGTGTCCTATCTGATTGTGCCGATACTGGGAGGCGATTCCACACAATGGTGGAAGCTGGCGACCATCATTTCGTGTGGAACGTTGGCCGGCGCCATCATTCCCGAGCTGGTGAAGGTCTTCACCTCGACCGAGTCGCGC
This sequence comes from Acidobacteriaceae bacterium, assembly GCA_003165795.1. Taxonomy (GTDB): domain Bacteria; phylum Acidobacteriota; class Terriglobia; order Terriglobales; family Acidobacteriaceae; genus Bog-257. Next base: position 11,269 of record PMWW01000200.1, on the reverse strand, counting down.
CACGTGCGAGAAGTGGTGACCTCGGCGGACGAAGGCGGAGCATCGCTCGGCATTCTGTCGGGTCTGGTGGCGGGCAACTTCTCCTGCTACTACCTGGGGTTCACCATGGTCGCCCTGATGTCGATCGGCTATTACGTAAGCACCTTCGGCTTGGGCTCGCTGATGCTGGCTCCGGCAGTGTTTGCCTTCGGCTTGGTGGCATTTGGATTCCTCGGCATGGGGCCGGTGACCATCGCGGTCGACTCCTACGGTCCAGTCACCGACAACGCGCAATCGGTTTATGAGCTGTCGCTGATCGAGCAGGTACCGAATATCGAGAGTGAATTGAAGCGCGACTACAACTACGACGTCAACTTCGAGCGTGCCAAGCATCTGCTGGAAGAGAACGACGGCGCGGGCAACACCTTCAAGGCGACGGCGAAACCGGTGCTCATCGGCACGGCTGTGGTCGGTGCGACGACCATGATCTTCTCCATCATCATGGCGCTCACCCACGGTCTGACGGAGAACGTCGGCGACTTGTCACTGCTGCATGCGCCATTCGTGCTCGGGCTGATCAGCGGCGGCGCCATTATCTATTGGTTCACCGGCGCTTCCATGCAAGCGGTAACCACCGGTGCCTACCGTGCGGTGGAGTTCATCAAGGCCAACATCAAGCTGGAAGGCGAGGAGAAAGCCTCGGTCGAGGACAGCAAGAAGGTCGTGGAAATCTGCACCAAGTACGCCCAGAAGGGAATGTTTAACATCTTCCTCGCGGTCTTCTTCGTTACCCTGGCCTTCGCTTTCGTGGAGCCGTTCTTCTTTATCGGCTACCTGATCGCGATTGCCATCTCCGGCCTTTACCAGGCGATGTTCATGGCTAATGCCGGCGGCGCTTGGGACAACGCCAAGAAGATTGTCGAGGTCGACCTAAAGCAGAAGGGAACTCCACTGCACGACGCCACCGTCATCGGCGACACCGTGGGCGATCCCTTCAAAGACACCTCTTCGGTGGCCATGAATCCGATCATCAAGTTCACTACATTGTTCGGGTTACTGGCGGTGGAGTTGGCGGTGCAGTTGACGGCCACGCAAGGAACCGCGTTCGCGCACATCCTGGCGGTCATCTTCTTCGCGATTTCGTTCTTCTTCGTCTACCGTTCGTTCTACGGCATGCGGATCGTGAAGGCCGCAGCCTAGTTAGTTAGATAGTCCGGAGCATTCCAGGCAGGCGCCCTTGTCGCGATACGACAGGGGCGTTCGCTTGTCTGGCAGGTCGCTACAATTGGTCTGAGCTGTCCTCATGTCTTGTCATCCCGACCGGAGCGAAGCTTGTGCCCCAGGTTCACCCGTCAGTTGGGCTAACCTGGGATTCGCGTCATCTCGTGGACCTGCTTTTCGAGGTGTCATCCCGACCGAAGCGGAGGGACCTGCGGTTCGACTTTCCGCGTTATCGAAATGCAAAGTCCCTTTTCTTGAACCCGAAACTTCATTCGCAACCGTGTGTTTAGTTCAATACAACCCTGAGAATGGTCGTGTAAAGCGGCTACCCCTCCGATGGGCAACTCGCCCCTGTCCATCGGAGGGGCTCTTTTTTTGAATCGAGTTTCAGTCATCCGGCATTTGTAGGGGCGCGCACGTGGGCAGCGGAGTTCGCCATCTCGGCAAGGCTACGGCGACCGCCCAAATCGGACCCGAGTTCCACACCTGGCTAGCGCGGGCGTTTTTCCGAGGGAACCAGTCTTGCTACGGCCATATTCCTACTGAAGTGTGATAAATAATCAAGTGGAACTTGTGAAGCGGTTGTCCTCTCCGGCGGCAGCTCGAAAAGTGGCCTGCAACTAAGTTCCCGGGTTAGACGCCGCTCTTACCGGGGCGAGCGAATTGGATACTGATGACGGCGGTTTCGAGTTGAATTCGAACTCCGAAATCCCTACTATGAAGTTCTTGTTCCCGTGACGGGGAACATCGGAAAAACTCGGAGGAGCAAGAGTTCTCCGGCCAACCAGGGTCGATTGGTTCAAGGGAATCCAGGATTTTCAATGTTAAAGCGCTCCTCCGTTGCCGCACTGATTTCGTGGTTGGCGCTGTTCACAGGTTTCGGCGCCTCCGCCGCCACCATCGCCAGCCACCCCACGGTCACCCCTCACAAGTCGCATAGCAAGTCGGCCCATCACATTACCGAGACGGCGACGACCCAGAAGAAGATGGCGCGTATGCGGCACAGCAGCGCGACGGTAGCCAGTCGCAATCGTGCCACTCACGTCGTGGCAGCTTCAAAAGTATCGGCTAACTACCTGGTCGTGTCCAAGAAACACCATTCTTACGGCGAGCGTTTTTACGCCAGCTCGTTTGCCAACGATCAGGTCGAAGGCGATATCACCGCCGGTGAAGATCCGGTGGTCCGTGCCGCCGCAGTAGAAGCGCTGGGTGGGATGAACGGCACCATAGTCGCGATTGATCCCGACAGCGGACGCATCCTGGCGATGGTCAATCAGAAGTTGGCGCTATCGGCCGGCGCACAGCCCTGCTCGACCACCAAGGTTGCAGTGGCATTGGCCGCGCTGAGTGAAAACATCATTACCAAAGATACCGAGGTGCCGCTCGGCAAGTACTGGAAGGTCGACCTGACTACCGCCTTGGCGAAGTCGAACAACGCATACTTTGAGGCCGTAGGACGCAAGCTGGGCTTCGAAAAGCTCAGCTATTATGAGCGCCAGTTTGGACTGGGTGAATTGGCGGGATTGAACATTCCTAATGAACATCCGGGAATTTACCCCGAGACTGAGCTGGATGAAAGCCTGGGCGGGGTAGGCAAGATGTGTTCCTTTGGCGAAAGCATCTCCATGACGCCTTTACAACTGGGGGCTTTGATGGCCGCCATCGCCAACGGTGGCACGCTCTATTACCTGCAGCATCCCACCACGCCAGAGCAGGTCGCCAACTTCACGCCTAAGATGAAGCGCAAGCTCGACATCGGTCCGCTCATTCCAGAGATTTCTGACGGGATGTCGGGTGCTGTGGAGTACGGCACCGCCCGCCTGTTGCGTACCAATTTCATCGAAGAGCCGATCCTGGGCAAAACCGGAACCTGTTCCAAGGATGGCAGGCGCTTTGGCTGGTTTGGTTCCTTTGCCAACACTCAGTATGGCCGGATTGTGACGGTTGTTTTCCTAGAGGGCGGTCGTCCGACCTTCGGTCCCAAGGCTGCGGAACTGGCAGGCGTTATGTACCGCAACCTCTACGACCACGATTTTTTCATGGTGAAAACGCCGACGACGTCGGCGCAGAAGGCTACCAGTACCGCAGGGGTCGGAGCGCAGCAGTAAAATCTACGCGATTTATAGCCAAGCCGCATCGATGCTGTGAAATCTGATCCACTTGCTCAATTGCGCGGCTCGAATAGAAAAGCTTGGGCGAACGAACGCGTCGGACCGATATCCCGTAGCCTGCGCCAGAGTTGAGTCAGTTTGAGATTTTCGTTCCCGTTCAACCACGCAAGGCTTGAACGGGAACTTTCTTGGCATATCGAGGGACGCTGCAGTGGGCGTTCGTTATAGATCTTATCCCTTGCCCTTGAATCTGATCTTGGTTATATGATGCGTTGCTACGCCAGCCACGATTTGACCCAAGACATTCACCAAAATCTCCTTGAACTTGTCGTGGGAATGGTCTTCGTGATGATGGTCGGTCCGAACATCGTAAAGCTGACCATTCACCAACTCAACTTCATATAGATTTCTCGCCATTTTGTCTCCGTCTCCGAGAGCATGTTAGCTCACTAAATTTGGACAGAAGCATCAGGGAAAAGCTAACCGCGTCAGTACTCTTTTCTCAACCTTCAAGAACTTTGTCCCCACGTGCGGGTCCGCAGCAACGTTGCTGTCGAACGGGTGTCCTCCGATGTTCTCTCCTGAGACATAGGGTTGCAACACACATGCCATTTCGAAGGGTGTAATATAACGGCTTCTATCTTGCGGCATTTACAATTACTTACAAGCTCTATATAGAAACTAAGCGCTGCGCTAGAAGGATTTCACGATATCATGAGGCTATCTCTAAAGATAGCGTCCTCTATCTCACTGCTTAGTTTCGCTCTCCGAGTACGAACTGCCTGCGTTTTCAATGTCTCAATTCGATTCCAGGATTGGAGCAGAGACCCCTCGACAGCAGGCTGCTATTTCGCAAACGGCGACGCCGACTGCGCCTGCAACTGCTGCAGCGCATCCTGATAGCGGGTCTTGGCTGCTTCGTCCGGGGTGGTACTGATCTTGTCATTGAGCCATTTCAACATGGCGGCTCGCGAGGGATGGGGATAGGTGTTCTCGGCATCGGCAATCCGCCACTCGGTATTCTCGGTAGTAACTAAGAACGACACATCCTGCGTAGCGCCTCCGGGTTCGGGCACATAGCCGGTGGCCAGATCGTAAATCCCCAGCAAACGGTAGTGCACCTCGGCGACATATTTGCCATTTTTCGACTCTGGTTCGCTGTCCACGGTATAGCGAGAGACAACATCGATCTGGGTGTATTCGGGACTGCTTTTCCACCAGACTAGAGGCTGAATCTTCGACCACGACTGCGGATCCAGGCTTACCCCTTCGTAGTCCAATCGGCAGTATTTCGACACTAGCTCGCGCATCTGAGCGGGTTGGGCGTCATTGGATGGGTGATTGAGGTCTACGGGAAACTGTGCCAGCACGAAGCTTGCGTTGATGAGGAAGGCGACGGCTAGAAGAATGCGGCGAAACGACAACACGGCATTGGTCCTGTGAAGCAAGATAGCACTCACTCTCAGGGTACACCCTGTTAGCTGCCAAAAGCCAAGCGCCCGGTGGCGAACCGGGGGCGCGATCCTAGGTTGAAGATGTTCTCAGGCCCGAGCGGTTTTTTGATCGCTGAAGACCTGTCCGTCGCGGATGTGGATGACGCGGTGGGCGTATTCGGCGATGTCGTGTTCGTGGGTAACCAGAACGATGGTATTGCCCTGCTGGTGCAGGTTATCGAACAGCGCCATGATCTCCACGCCGGTCTGCGAGTCGAGGTTGCCCGTGGGCTCGTCGGCCAGGATGATCGACGGCTTGTTGACCAGCGCCCGGGCGATGGCCACGCGCTGCCGCTGACCGCCGGACAGCTCGTTGGGCTTGTGGTTCATGCGGCTTTCCATGCCCACGGAAGCCAGCGTTTTCTTGGCGCGTTCCAGGCGCTCTTCCGCCGGAAGGCCGGCGTAAATCAGCGGCAACTCAACATTGTGCAGGGCAGTAGCGCGCGCCAGCAAATTAAAAGTCTGAAAGACGAAGCCGATCTCTTTGTTGCGGATGCGGGCCAGTTCATCGTCGTCCAACTCGCTGACCAACTGTCCGTTGAGCCAGTAATTGCCTTTGCTCGGCGTATCCAGGCAGCCGATCAGGTTCATTAAGGTCGATTTGCCGGACCCCGACGGACCCATAATGGCGACATACTCGTTACGCTGGATACGGATGTTCAGGCCACGTAGGGCCTGCACCTGTTGCTCCGACCCCATGTCGTAAGTCTTCCAAAGGTCCTCGGTACAAATGATGCAGTCGGGCGCGACCACCGTCGCCGGCTCCGCCAGGCTTGCCACTTCCGTTGCCATCCTCTTCTCCTCAGTTGGTCGCTGGTCCGGGTTGGTCATGGGTTCCGACGGTCTGCCTTCCTGCCATGCGGCCGTTTCATGGGATGCTGCAACGCGCCGTTTGTTGGACGAGGGAAATCAGATCGTCGCCTAAGATTCCTCGTCCTTGGGCTTGGTGGTGTTATCCACCTTCACGCTGGCACCGTTGCGCAGTGTCCGCAGCACTTTGTAACTTCCAGTGACGATTTCGTCGCCTTCCTGGAGTCCGTTGGTTACTTCAATATCGGTCGCGCCGCTGATGCCGGTCGCTACCGGCACAAAGACCGCGTCCTTCTTGTTCTTGAGGACGAACACCCCTTGCAACTCTTCCTTGGGATTTCCGCCGCTGGGAGCCGCCGCCTGTACCGACGAGCTCTTGCCTTTCTTCTGCGGAGTAAGTTCGCCGCGCACTCGAATCGTGAGAGCTTGAATGGGAATCGCCAATGCGTTGCTTCGCTTCGAGGTAGTGATGCGGGCCGTTGCCGACAGTCCCGGAAGTAGGTCGGGCGGGGGGTTTTGTAAAGCCACAACCACTTTGAAGTCCTTCGCTTCCTGCCCGCTGGAAGTGGTCTGCGCGGTGGAAACTCCAGTGGAGCGGAGCAAAGCATTTCTGCCGATCTCGCTCACCACCCCTTGGAACTTCTGCTTCGGCATGGCGTCGATGGTCACTTCAGCCGGTTGGCCCAACTGCACGTTGACGATGTCGCTCTCGTCTACCTTCACTTCGGCGGTGATGATCGAAGTATCCGCGATCGTCATCAGGGTGCTGCCCGGCGAGTTCTGGATGCCGGGGACGACGGTTTCGCCTTCGCGCACCGGGACATTGGTGATGACTCCGTCGAACGGTGCTTCATACTGTGTTTTGCTTAGCACGTCGGCAGCATGGTGGAGGAAAGCGACATTTTGCCTGATTTGGCCTTGCGCGGAATCCTGTTTGGCTTTGGCCTGCGCCAGTTTGGCCTTGGCCATTCCCACCTGTGCGGCCGCCGTATCGAACGCTGCCTTCTTGGTATCGAAGTCGGCCTTGGCGATCAATTGGGCGTCGTACAAAGCCTTATTTCGGTCATAGTCGAGTTTGGCGTGTTCCAACTCGGCTTCGGCCGAATTCACGTCGGCTGCCTCAGTAGTGACAGTCGCCTGCGCGGCGATCGCGTCGGTGCGAGCGGCATTCAGGGCCGAATCATCGGCGGAAACGTCAGCCGCGGGCTGGACGTTGTCCAGCACCGCCAGCATTTGCCCCTTCTTGACCCTATCGCCTTCCTTGACATACAAGTGCGTGATCTTGGCCATCGCGTTGGAGCCGATGTTTACCTGCACCTTCGGCTTGATTTCACCTGAAGCCGTCACCGTTGCGGCCAGGTCCTCACGGACCACCTTTCCGGTCTGGACCGCGACCACTCCCTTGCGGCTCTGCTGTACGGTAAAGCCGACGATAGCCAGCAAAACCACGACGACGGCAGCAATCAGTGCGAATTTCTTCCAGTTCTTCATCGAACCTCAATCCGGAATCGAGTTGTTGCGCACTTGCGCCCGCCACTTAGTACGAAATGAGACGACCTAAGGTTCCTTTGGAGAGCAGTATCTTCGGCGTTTCTTGGCGCACCCCACTCGACGCAATGCTGGGGGCGACCACATAGCGGTGCCATCCGCAATCTATAGGACTTGCCGATCTGACGATTATAGCCGCTTCGAGCCAAGGTTCTGGGACGGCAACTTTTTGGAGTAGAAAACTTCTCATAACGATAGCCTAAATGTGCCTGACGGGCGTGAGACCTTAGCGTGCCTTTAATTGCGAGCAACTTACAGCTGCGAACCGGGTTGTCATGCAGAGGACCTGGCGATGAATTCAGGGTGCATTTTAGGCGGGCAATTCTTGCTTTCAAGGGTGCAAAAACTTACAATCTAATAGCCCAAGTGTTTCTCCGAGGAGTCCGTTGCTGCAAATGAAGTTACGTTTTTTGGCTTGGTCGGTTGTGCTGTTGCTGGCGTTTAGTCTTTCTGCCGCCTCCGCGCTGGCCCAGAATTCTGCTCCGGGATCCTCGGATGACAAATCCAGCAAGACCGCCGACCAGTCCGGCGCGAGCGGTAATACGGCAGCCCCGCAAACCAGCGACCAGTCCGCCGATCCTCTGAAGCGTCCTCTGACTGAAAAGCAAAAGAAGACCAGCTCCAAGGCCTTGAAACAGGAGTTGAGTTCTACCTACAAGAAGTGGCTTAACGAAGATGTTCGCTACATCATCACGCCGGAAGAATCGGCGGCCTTTAAACAGCTCTCCAACGATGAAGAGCGCGATCAGTTCATCGAGCAGTTCTGGCTGCGGCGCGACCCGACTCCCGACACGCCGGAAAACGAGTTCAAGGAAGAGCACTATCGCCGCATCGCTTATGCCAACGAGCATTTCGCTGCCGGCATTCCCGGCTGGAAGACTGACCGGGGTCGCATTTACATCATCTGGGGCCCGGCTGATCAGATCGAGTCACATCCCACCGGAGGCACTTACGATCGCCCGCAGCAAGAGGGCGGTGGTACGACCGCCACTTATCCTTACGAGGATTGGCGCTATCGTTATCTAGAAGGGGTCGGCCAGAACGTCGAACTGGAGTTCGTCGATCCTTGCTCGTGCGGCGATTATCACCTGACCACCGACGTCAACGAGAAGGATGCATTGCTGCATACGCCCGGCGGCGCCACTATGCAAGAACAAATGGGGATGGGGAGCAGGACTGATCGTATGGATCCGTTCGCCGCCAATGCCTCACCGGTGCAAGGGCTGGAAAACAGCAAAGAGTTCGACAAACTGGAGATGATGGCCAAGGTGCAGGCGCCTCCTCAAGTCAAGTTCAAGGACTTGGAAGAGGTCGTGAGCCACAAGATCAACGTCAGCCTGATGCCCTTTGAAGTGCGTACGGACTATGTGAAAGTAACCGGCGACACGGTGCTGGTTCCCGTGACCCTGCAGGTGAAGAACAAAGACATCACCTTCGTTTCCAAAGATGGCATTCAGCGCGGGACGGTCAACATTTTCGGTCGCGTGACCGGAATTACCGGACGCGTGGCGCAGACCTTTGAAGATACGGTGCAGGTTGACGTTCCTACGGAGCTGCTGGAAAAGACCGTGGAGCACTCCTCGCTGTACTGGAAGGCGGTCCCGCTTCGTCCCGGGCGCTACCGCATCGACATTGTGGTGAAGGACGTGAACGGTGATCGCGTGGGCACCTGGAGCCACGGCATCGTGGTCCCGGAATTCAACGAAGACAAGCTGGCGTCTTCGTCGCTGATTCTGGCCGACACCATGGAGAAAGTACCCAGCAAGAACGTGGGTTCCGGCAGCTTCGTGCTCGGGGAAACCAAGCTCACCTATCCTCACTTGGACGGGGCGGATGGCAAGCCGGCCAGCTTCAAGCATGAGCAGCGCATGAGTTTGTGGATGCAGGTTTATAATCTTCAACCAGACGAGAAGACAAAAAAGTCGTCGGCCAACATCGAATACGAAATTGTTAACATGGCGAACAATCAGTCGGTGTTGCACTCCTCCGAGTCCACCGCCGCCATGGGCAATGTGGGCGATCAGGTCACGCTGGAAAAGAGTTTGTCGCTGAATGCGTTTCAACCCGGCGTTTACAAGTTGACAGTGAAAGTTGACGACAACGTTTCGAAGCAGCAGATCGCGCCCTCGGTGCGGTTTGCGGTCGAGTAGTTTGGTGAATTGGGAACTGCGGACAGCGGTTGTGGCCGCGGCAGTTTGGTCCCGGGAACCTCTGACAGGGGGTTTTGAACAATGACCCGAATACTGGCATGGCTTGTGGTGGTGGCTTCGCTGTGCGTCGCGGCGTCAGCTGGGGTCAGTCCGGGCTCAATATCGGGATACGTCAGAAATTCCGCCGGCGTGCCCCAGATGGGCGCCACCATCGAGTTGGTGAGTGCCGGGGGACAGTCTCAGCTGGCCTACTCCGACGCCAAGGGCTTTTTCCGCCTCAGCGGGCTGGTCCCTGGTAACTACGATGTCCACGTTTCCGCGCCTTCTTTCCTGCCCACTTTGCGCGAGGATGTCGTGCTCGCATCCGGCGCCGGCAAAGTGCTCAACATCACGCTGAATACTTTGCTGGAAGCGGTCCGCATGCTTCCGCCGCTCAAGAAAGGCGATGACGAAGACGATAGCTGGAAGTGGACATTGCGTTCCACCGCTAACCGTCCCGTCCTGCGTTTCGATGGCGATTCGGCGATCGTGGTTGAGACCGATCAACAAGACCAATCCCTCAAAGGCTCGTTAGCCCTCATGGCCGGTGCCGGCAGCGAAGGTTATGGCAGCGCACCGGATCTTGGGACCGCCTTCAACATCGAGCAGTCGCTCTTTCACACTGGGACCTTGGGGTTTGCCGGCGACGTAGGATACGGGGACGGAACTCCCGACGGGGTCATGCGCGCCTCCTATGTCCGCAACTCTGACGACGGATATAGCCAGTCTCTGGCGGTGATTGTGCGCCGCTTCTCCGCTCCCGATACCGCGCCTCGCGGCGGAGCGTTGGATGCAATTGGCATGTCTTATGCCAACGGCTTTTCGGTAGGCGATCTGCTGGATATCAGAGTCGGGGGCGAAGCCCAGGCGATCCAGTTCCTGGGACGCGAGGTCAACGCTTTCCGGCCCGGGGCGACCGCCGATTTTCACCTGACCGCCAACACCATTCTGGAATACAGTTACGCGACTTCCGAGCCCAATACCAGGGCCAGCAAGGGCTTCGATTCGGCGCCCGCGGACCTGAGCGAAAGCGGTCCCCGCATGACCATGGTAGGCGGCGAGCCGCTGCTGGAGAACGCTCATCACCACGAGGTGTCGATCTCCCAGCGATTTGGCGACAACAAGCTGCAGATTGCTTACTTCAACGATCGCGTCAAAGATCCTGCACTGCTCGGCGTGGGCGAGGTGGAATCCGGCGATGTGCTGCCTGACGTTTATTCGGGGACGTTCAGCTACAACGGCGGTGAGCTGCAGGCGCAAGGCGTGCGCTTTGTCTTCCAGCGCCGGCTGTCGAACGACATCGTTGCGACCATCGATTACGCCTACGGCGGTGTCCTCGAGCTGGCGCAGCCCGCAGTCAATTGGAGCCAGGTCAGCAACAGCCTTCAGCCCGGTTGGAGGCACACCGCGGCGCTGAAGCTGAACGGAATCGTCCCCCGCACCAAGACCCGGTGGATTGCGTCCTATCGCTGGACAAGCGGACAAACCCTGACCCCGGTCGATCTCTTCGACGCCTCCGCTGGACAGACTGATCCCTTCTTCAACCTGTTTGTCCGTCAGCCGTTGCCACACTTCCGCGGCATGCCGGGCAACATGGAAGCGCTCATCGATCTTCGCAATTTACTGGCACAAGGATATGTGCCGGTGGTCGGACCTGACGGCCAGACGGTTTATCTCGTCCAGTCTGCCCGCAGCGTTCGTGGCGGAGTGGCGTTCACGTTCTGAGCAACTAGCAACTAGCAACTAGTTACTAGCAACTAGTCAGACCTGAACCTATAGTTGTTCTTTTTGTGGAGTCCCTAGCCCGCATTATTCATGATCATGAAGACACGAAAAGCCTCTTCTGCTACAAACATGTCGTCGAGGCAGTGTTTGTAAGAGCAAGAGAGGCCTTCGCGTGTTCGACAATAGCACGACA